>JBBRMC010001067.1:0-1328 GCA_038231055.1 Leptolyngbyales cyanobacterium | reverse complement strand
TTGGACTGTGCGATTCGTTCGTTTGAAATGAGTCAACTGGCTCAAGGAAAACGGCGAAGTTTAGTTGAGCAGGACACTGCTTAATTGAACCTTGATAACTTGACTTCTGTGCAGTGAATCAAGCTGAAACAATCCAGCTTGATAATTCTTGCTCCCTCAGTGCAGGGGTAACAGCCTATCCCCCATCGATGCGACTGACTCTCAATTTGGTGAAGCGGGGATAAAAGGTGGTCACGCGGAATCCAACCGCGAATCCCATCGAGCAGAGATGGACATGAGTAGGACTACGAACTCCTTCAACCGTCGTTAGTCAGACCAAGCCGACGTGGATTATTGGCTTGACCCAAAACGGGACCGGATACCAGAGCCAGGCAGCTAGTCCACTGACCTGGGTGCACTCTCGATAAACCCGGCGGATAGGGAGACTCTACCTCCATCGCAAAACGGAAGTCAGGAACGAAGTAACTCCTCTAGCACCTCTCAATCCCAGGTCGAAGGGTTGAGCAGTTAGTCAGGCGCATGGGCTAAAGGAGCAGGATTGCCTCAAAAGCAAACGGTCTGGGGAAAGCCCAGACATAAGCAGACAGAGGCACAACATCTTGGAAGGTAAAGGAGAAAGTCAGAGTTCAAACGCTATGAACACGGTGTTACAACCGATGTATGAATGGAAGCACCTGCCCTGGAAACGGATTCAGCGGCAAGTCTTCAAGCTCCAAAATCGCATTTACCGAGCCTCGTGTTGTGGCAATGTCAAGGCAGTTCGCAAACTCCAAAGACTACTGCTGAAGTCCTGGTCGGCACGGTGTTTAGCTGTCAGACGAGTTACTCAAGAAAATGCAGGCAGGAAGACTGCCGGGATTGATGGCAAAGCCTCGCTGAGTCCTCAAGCCCGACTGAACCTTGTCGCAACGTTGAGGCTTGGTCACACAGCGACCCCAGCCCGACGGGTCTGGATTCCTAAACCCGGAAGTGAGGAACAGCGTCCCTTGGGAATTCTGACCCTTCACGACCGTGCCTTACAAGCACTGGTGAAATTGGCACTCGAACCCGAATGGGAAGCCAAATTTGAACCAGGGTCGTATGGTTTCCGACCAGGACGTTCTGCACAAGATGCGATTCAAGCCATTTATCTAAGTCTGACCCAGGCTCCCAAGTATGGGTTAGATGCCGATATATTGCAGTGCTTTAACCGAATTGATCACAGCAAGCTACTCCAGAAACTGCACACGTTTCCTGCCCTACGTCGCCAAATTAAGGCATGGCTGAAAGCAGGAGTGATGGATCAGGGCAGGTTTTCGAGGACGGAAGCCGGGACACAACAAGGGGGT
>JBBRMC010001066.1:0-1330 GCA_038231055.1 Leptolyngbyales cyanobacterium | reverse complement strand
TTAAAACTCCCGGAAGCCTTGCCCAGCAAGCCTTTTGTCGAAAAATAGCCGAAAGATGTTTGAAATAAGAGCAAAAACCTTACCCTATAAGACTTTCAGCCTAATCCTGGGTCTAACTAACATAAAAGGAACGGTAGAACCTATTATTTAAGTAGTTGTGCTTGAATTTCTCTAAAATATAGAACTCAGTAGTGAAGTAAGTGTGCCAAATGGCAGACTCGCTTTCTGTTTTTACGTGCTTTGATAAAGATTATTAAATCAGATGACGTATCACTTGTTAGTATAAGTTGAATTGATTAATGTCATTAGCGATAGGCAGCGCCAAACCCCATCGCATCGATATGAATGCCCTGATTCTGCCTCTACGAGAGCTGTGTGGGCTAACGCAAGAGCAGTTTGCTGCCAAATTGGGCGTGACTGTGGTAACGGTCAACAGGTGGGAGAATTATCGAACTAAACCGATGCCTCTAGCTCTCCGGCAACTGCGAACCTTACTGATCGAAATAAGTCAGTCTGAATTTGCGGCTGAGCAAGCGATCGCTCATCGTTTGCTAGAGCAGTATTTTCCTTCATAGTATTAAATTCACGGTTAATTCATGACCTCTAATTTGCCCTCTCCGCAAGATGCATCTGAATCGATCGCCGCTGAAGTTAGCATAGATCTCAATCTGGCAGCCAAAACCGATGCTCCCTTTCCGATTGTGGGGATCGCCGCTTCAGCCGGGGGACTAGAGGCATTTCTAGAATTCATCCGCAACTTGCCGACGGATACGGGCATGGGATTTGTGCTGATTCAGCATTTATCCCCCGACCACGAAAGCCTGCTGTCCGAAATCTTGGGCAGAGCAACTGCCATGCCTGTATCTCAGGTGCAAGACCGGATGATGGTTGAGCCAAACGCGGTCTATGTGATTCCACCTAATACCCAAATGACGCTGGTAGACGGAATGCTTCATCTAGCTCCCCGTCACAAAACCTTCGGTAAATATCTGCCGGGAGATATCTTTTTTGAGTCCTTAGCAGCCGATCGAGGCACCAAAGCGCTCGCCGTCGTGCTGTCGGGCGCGGATGGAGACGGCTCGGTGGGGTTGAGAGCGATCAAAGTGGCTGGCGGTGTGACATTTGCTCAATGCGAAAATACAGCCAAATTCGACAGTATGCCCAATACTGCGATTGCCACCGGAAATGTGGATTTTGTTTTGCCGCCTCAAGCCATTGCCGCAGAACTGACACATCTCAGTCGCAGTCCCTTTGTGTTTAACTCAGAGCCGAAGACGCTGGTGAAGGAATTGCCGCCTGAACCTGGTGATGCTTTGGCTACCATCTTTGC
>JBBRMC010001065.1:0-1331 GCA_038231055.1 Leptolyngbyales cyanobacterium | reverse complement strand
TCCGCCTTCGATCGACGTAATTTCATAGACATCATTGAGTTGCAGCAGCTTAAGATTGATCTGCTCTGCAAACGCTGGACGAGATAGAGCGATCGTGGCGATCGCTAATATCCATTGCCATGCCTGCCGTTTGTATTTCATTACTGACTGCTCACCCCATCCGTCATTCGTCCGGTCATCTCAGTGGGGTGAATGCGATAGATTTCAATCACTTCAGCCCGACCCTCAGCATCGATCCAGGTGCGGTTAATCGCAGGCGATAGCGTTGGATTTTTTGCTTTAATCAACGGCATCACCTGATCGATGTCTGGCTGCTCGGTGAGTCGCTTGGCTTGACCCATCACCACGACACTTCGCCAATGCCCTGAATCATGAACCTCTTCCACCTGCAAACAGACCTCTGGATTGGCATCCATATCATGAGACTTCATCCCTTCAGTCGTAAAGATGTAGAGGTCTGAATCTTTGAGATAATATTGCATTGGCATCACGTAAGGCTTCCCTTCATGGATGCATCCTAGATGCCCATGTCCGACTTTCTGCAAGAGTTCTTGAATTTCTTTTGAACTCATTTCATCAATGTCTAGCATGACGATTATCCTATTTTAACTGGCTGATTTTAATCGAACTAAGCCCAGATTTAATAGTTCCTAAAGAGATACCTGCACGGCGATCGCCAAAGATAGCGTTGTTTTTCTAAAAAGGGACAATGATGTCCCGTTAGACATTCAAGCAGAACAGCACATGGCATCCGATCAACTGGGCATTATCATACGGCGTAAGTTAGCTACACTGCTCAAATGATCCAGCTAAATGAGAAGATTCTCGATCGTAGCCGTTCAGGATTCAAGAGTTTTTTGTCCCTCGATCGTGATGCCCCATAAATGGTATAAGGTCTACAGTTCTGGGTCTAGTCTATTTCGTTGGTAGGGTCAACCATGACTGAACTCGATTTTGTGCTCTTGACGGTCTATCTTTTGTGCATCACCTATGTCCTTTACGAGATTGTTAACTCGTTTAACGATGAGTTTTCGATCAAGCTAGAGGACAAAGAGTTAGACCAACAGCTTCAATCTCTCAACCTGCAAGACATCGTTAAGGTTAAATTCAAATTTGATACTCATTACGAATTTGACAAGCTTAAAGAGTTAGCGATTAGCATTGATAATACATCCCAAGACTATCCGATCTATATTGATTGGGACTATTGCTCAATCACCGATCTAGACGGACGATCGCGTCGAGTGACACGCCTACCTCCGGGCAACACCCTCGATTTATTCCAGAATCAGGTTTTTAGTGTCATTGCCCCAGGCAAAACCCTTAAAGAG
>JBBRMC010001064.1:0-1333 GCA_038231055.1 Leptolyngbyales cyanobacterium | reverse complement strand
TAGCGTTTGGCGTGATCCTCAAAAATGGCAAGCCGAGCGAGAGCGGCAGTTTCCGGGAAGTGCCCCGTTTTGGCAGCTTCTCGCAGACTTATTCAAGTACAGTTGGGCGTTTCAAATGCGTGACCCAGTGTTGCCACCTCGAAACGTTTGGGACTTGTGGCAACTCACAAAAGCCGTTCGTCCCGACACCTTGATGACGCTGCCTCACACATTCTCAACTGTGGGGGATGCGCTGCGAGGCTATGGTCTGGGTGACAATCAGCGCTTAAGAACCTTCTTAGATTTGCAGCTCAAACTCTATTCTCAAGTCAACGCTGAAGAAACTGCTTTGCTTTATGCCGCGACGGCTTTGGGCGTTTCGCAAGAGCCACACGGGTTGTTTCACCTTCAGGGCAGTATGCAGGTGTTGAGCGATCGCCTCGTCTCGGCGTTAGAACGCGTTTACCCCGAAGGGGGAACTGCTTCGCAACGAGGCAAACTCTTAATGCGCCACACCGTCGAAAAAATTCACCTCCAAGCCGGGAAACCTACAGGTGTGACGATTCGCAATCAGAAGACAGGCGAAAGTTGGATTGAGCCGACCGATCGGGTCATCGCCAATGTCACAGTTCAAAATCTGATGCAGCTCTTAGACGAAGATGCCCCCAAAAACTATCAGCGACGGGTCGATAAGTTGCCGCCGTCTTCGGGTGCGTTCGTCATTTATTTAGGAGTTGATCAATCTGCCATTCCTGCTAACTGTCCGCCGCATCTGCAATTTTTGTATGACTATGACGGGGCGATCGGGGAGAACAACTCGCTGTTTGTCTCGGTCAGCCATCCGGGAGATGGTCGCGCTCCAGATGGCAAAGCCACGATTATTGCGTCTTCGTTCACCGATTCAGCAATGTGGTGGCAGTGTGATGATTATGAGGCACTCAAGCAGAAATATAGTGAGGACGCGATCGAGCGTCTCAGTCAGTTCTTCACCTTGAATGCAGAGACGTTAATTTATCAAGAAGCGGCAACCCCTCGCACCTTTCAGCATTTCACAGCCCGTGATCAGGGAGCAGTCGGCGGCATTGGGCAACGAGTGCCCACCTTTGGTCCGTTTGGGTTTGCGACTCGCACGCCGATTAAAGATCTATGGTTGGTGGGTGACTCGACCCATCCCGGTGAAGGAACAGCAGGTGTTAGTTACTCAGCATTAACGGTCGTGCGACAAATTGAGGCGGAGTGAAGTGTGACGACCGTCGCCATTCCTTCACTGTGGTGTGTAGATGAATCTTCCTCCTCAGCATAAAAGACCATGTTTAGTCAAACCGGATAATTCCAGCAATTTTTTTGGTCAGTT
>JBBRMC010001063.1:0-1333 GCA_038231055.1 Leptolyngbyales cyanobacterium | reverse complement strand
TGCTGATGGGGCGCGGACCGTTACACGCTTTTGGCATTCTATAAAAAACGATCGTGAGTTCAATTCATTCATCTCGTGAGGATTCTAAAACTAGAGTCCTCACTTTTTTTAGTCTGGATCGTGCATCTGACGCGATCGCTCGCTCTTTAACGAGCCTTGCTGCCTTAACTTGCTCGATCGGATGCCCTGTTTTTGCCACCTCTGCCACTCTTGAGCACTACGAATCGCTAACCACAACAGTAATAGGGCGATAATCCCGCCCTCTTTGGGGGCATCAAACGCAAAGAGCACCAGACAAACACACAGAGCGTCTTGAACAAAGACGATCCACAAGGGCAACCCCTGCAATCGATAAAACCATCCCACCTGCACGAGTTGCAGCACAAACGCCAGCAGTCCACCTACGCCTCCTAAAATGCCAACGAGCCAAGGGGAAACGCCAGTTGCCTGAGCGATCGCCATCCCCATTAGCACCCCCACCACCGGACTGAGCAGCAGTTGTATCAGTTGCAGCACTCGCTGTCCGAAGCGATTTTTTGAGGCTAAGACTTCAATCAGCGACCAAGTGACCAAAATGCCCATGACGATCGGAGGCGACACCCGATTTAAAAGAGGGACGTGCACCCACGCATCACTCCCAGAGAGCAACCCAATCACCAGCAGAGGGAGTGCAATTCTCATTCCTGCTGCTGCCGATCCAGATAGCACCGCTAGGAGAAGTTCTAACATGGGCAACTCAATAAGGTAGAGATTTTGAACTCGGTTGGCGGGCGATCGTAAATTTCTGAGACGGCATTAAGAATAGAGTCAACTCCAGACGCAAAATAAGGAGATAACCTTTTTTATTTCGCTAAGAGAACTATTGTCTCTTTCTCACAAACGCTCCAAAATCGAAGGCAGTTTGAAACCGTTATGGCTGATTCTCTTCTATCTGACGCGGCTCAACCGCTAGAAAGAGCACTAAAACATACTTCAATCTCTGAAGATGCGATCGAGTCACTTAGGTTTCCTAAAGCTAGCTTAACGGTTTCTATCCCAGTGCGGATGGATAATGGGTCACTGAAGGTATTTCAGGGCTATCGAGTTCGCTATGATGACACACGCGGTCCGGGAAAGGGTGGAGTGCGTTACCATCCCAACGTGTCGCTTGACGAAGTGCAATCCCTAGCATTTTGGATGACCTTCAAATGTGCCGCGTTAAATCTGCCGTTTGGCGGCGCAAAAGGCGGCATTACGGTCAACCCAAAAGCGTTGTCTCGACTTGAATTAGAGCGATTAAGTCGCGGCTATATTGACGCGATCGCGGACTTTATTGGACCGAATGTCGATATTT
>JBBRMC010001062.1:0-1335 GCA_038231055.1 Leptolyngbyales cyanobacterium | reverse complement strand
GGTGACAAGGGCACGGAGCGTCCCGATCGGGTCTACACCCAAGTGCCAATAATAGCGAGAGTCTTCAGATGCCATAACGGCTCTGGGCAAATAGGGTGAGAAGTCTCCAAGCTGAGCCAGCTCGGCATGAGTTTGAGTGCGGGGAGTGCGAAGGGTTTGTCCTTCTCTAGAAAACACCACAACCGGACCTTGAACCGACATCGGAAGCGGATAGACATTAAATCGTTGCCACTCAAGCCCGACTGCCAGCACTGCTAACGCAGTCACCCCACTGATCCCAAACAGCCCATATCGAATCGCTTGCACATACCAAGGACGGGGATCAACATATTGCAGCCGAACCGCCGCCGCCAACTCTGGCGGACCGAGGGATAACACGTCGCCGTCATAGAGCGTGGTCGATTTGAGTCTGCGCTTGCCGCGATAAATGCCGTTGGTCGAGTTTTCGTCTCGTAGCTCAAATCGAGTTCGCCCCAACAGCCCTAAGAGCTTGTGCCGTCGCTGCCGATGTAACGACAGGTGCACCTGACTCACGACTGGATTTCGCACCACGATATCGCAGGATTTAGAACTGCGCCCCAACAGGTAGCGATCGCCCAATAGCGGAAACTTATCTGCATTGGGCGCATCTGCCTCTTGCAGCAGCAGCTCTGGCACTCGTGCATTGGGCTTGAGCCGCAGCTTTGAGAAGTTAATTTTGGTCAGCGTTTGCACCGCTTGGGTGAGGCTTCCCAAGAGGGTCTGCGATTTGCGAGGCGGAAGGGGCGGCTGAGTCATGCGGGGAGAGGGCACAGGTATAGATTCAGGTGATTCTCACAAATCATTCTAGTCAATCGTTGGGATCAGACGCGATCGTTCCGTTGACTTCACGATTATGCGCTCAATTCCTGACGTTATTTGTTGAAGGGATCATGCTCAGTTAGCATTTTTTCGAGTTTAGCTTCATCGACTCTCGAAACTAAGCGCTTTGACTCATGAACATCGCGGGTCGTTTTTGCCAAACTAAAGGTCGAACCGATCGAGAACAGAACTCCCATTCCCATATAGCCTTTAACCCAATCGTTTGCAGGAAGATTGAGAATTCCAATCGTGGTTGCTGAAGCTGAAAGCACAAAGGAGACCCAAACTTGAATAATCCAAGCACTGGTGGGAGCTTCTTGATGAACGCCGTATTTTTGCATGACTTTTTTTAGATAGAGGTTGAAAATTTTGACCCACAAAAGATTCTTTGAATCTCCTAGAACCGTATCAAATCTCTTTGCAGAACTTGCTTTAAATAGACACTATTCCCCTCTGGCACGTTCTTCATCAAGACTCTTTCAACATCAACGAGTC
>JBBRMC010001061.1:0-1335 GCA_038231055.1 Leptolyngbyales cyanobacterium | reverse complement strand
TTTTTCAAAGAGAGGAACCGAGTTTAAGGTTTCCTTCCTTAAGGGGATTGAGGGAAATCTTACCCATTCCACCCGCAAAAGGACGTTTCAACCATCCTTACGAGCGTCTTGCTTTTGAGACTACGTTGAGCTAAGAATCTGCCTTAGCGAGATAGATTTCTAGTGCCTCTGCCACAAGCTCAGTGATCGGTTTACCTTGAGTTTTAGACGCTTGCTGGAGACGGGTGTAAAGCTCACGACGAACGCCAACCCGATGCCGAGATTTGAGCGTCACTCTGTCCGATTCGGCAGATTCGATATCTTCAAAGTCGTTGGTTGAGACCGTCACAACCTCATCCAAGCTATCAGGCTGATAGTCGCTGACGAATTGCCGCAGCGCATCAAAGCCGACGCGATCGCAGAAATCACCAAAGCTCTCTCGATCGGTGCGCGACTGCTTAAAGTAGACAAAGAGCGGCTCTAGAAAGATTTCTAAATCGTCAATGTGCAGTTTCTCAACATAGGCGCGAGATAGGCGAGTTTGATTGGGGCAAGCACCCAGCCACATTTGATAGGTGTCGGGTCCGTTGCCGACAAAGCCCAGCTCCGCCAAATAAGGACGGGCACAACCATTCGGGCATCCAGTCATGCGAATAATAAACGATTCGTCGGGCAATCCGACTGTAATCAACAGTGCTCGAATTCGCTCCAGAATGGACGGAATGACTCGTTCTGATTCGGCAGTTGCCAGCCCACACGTCGGCAAGGCAGGACACGCCATTGAGTAACGTAGCAGCGTATCGATTTCGTCTTCGCGCTTGATGCCGCAACGAGCGAGGATCTGCTGAATTTCAGACTTTTGAGCGGGATCAATTTCATAGAGAATCAAGTTCTGACTGGGCGTGACCAGCATCGGCAGATTGAATTTCTCTACAATTTCCCGTAGGGCAGTTTTGAGTTGAAAAGAGCCTTCGTTTTTGACACGACCGTTTTCAACGGAAATTCCCACAAACAGTTTGCCGTCTCCTTGCTCATGCCATCCTAAAAAGTCTAGATATTTGAATTCAGGTAGTGGCTTAAACGGTTCAAACGGTTTACCAAAATACTCTTCGACCTTGGCGCGGAATTTGTCAACCCCCCAGTCTTCGAGCAGGTATTTCATTCGGGCGTGACGACGATCGGTGCGATCGCCATAATCTCGCTGAGTTGAGACGATCGCCTTCACTGCGTCATAAACATCATCTTTCGCGACATACCCAATCTCATCTGCCAACCGAGGAAAGGTTTCTTCTTTGTTGTGAGTTCGACCTAGACCACCGCCTGCAAAGATGTTGAAGCCTTCTAACTCACCCTGCT
>JBBRMC010001060.1:0-1337 GCA_038231055.1 Leptolyngbyales cyanobacterium | reverse complement strand
CAATGGACATCGAAAATGGAAAGGTATGACCAGCGATGGACACTTATGACCATCTATCGATAGCTTTCTGCAGGTCGAAAACACGTTAGGTTTCACAACTCCACTACTCCACATTACCATGACAGACGAATCTCCAAACCTGAATACGATCCGCCGCATCAATGACGCACTTGATGTCGGAGCAGCAGAAGATGGGCAACAGGTCGTTGTGAATCTACGGATGGAAGATGGAACAACAGAATGGTTTGCCATTCAACACTCAAAGGTTGGCAGGCTAATCGCAGGGCTAAAGTTCGCTGCAAGCGTTGCGGCTAAAGACAGGCCCAAGGTATCGCAGTTGGGAAATCAGGTTCCTGAAATGTCAACACTCATAGATATTACCGGCGTGAACGCAAGCTCAGCACCCGGCGAAAACTTTGTATGTCTGCGGATGAAGGTTGGCGAAGGCGTAAATCTTGACTTTCGAGTTCCACTCGAATCGGTTGCGGCCATACAAGAGAAATTAACTGTTGCTGCGTCTCTTGCCCAAAGCGGAAAACCGTCACAGGCGCATTAGGTTTATTGCAAGCCATGATGTGCTGATCCCAAGTTGTTTAAATTCAGTGAAACCTAACCAGTTATTTAACCGGACGGCTTCGCCGCCGGTTAATAACAACGTTAGGCCTCACATACCCACCATTATCGTGTTTCTCTTCGTCGAAAATCAAAGGCTCCCACGAGATAGCATTTTCGAGTGAACGAATGAGCTGATCTTTGATGCTATTTACATCATCGGCGTCAGTAATAGATACAACCAAGTTCCGGAGAATGCCGAAAACTCTTTGTTTAGCTGACAAATTTAGGAATTCATTCATGACCGATCATCCAAAGATTGCACCAGGCGATTGGCTAAACGTTGGGCAAGTACGATGCGTTGTGAAGACAGTTTACAAAGCAGAATCAAAAAATGGCGTTTGCCTTGTAGTGTGCAACAAGGACAAACCAACGACACGGGATGTAGATTGGGACGGAGAGCAATGGATTTTCCCAGCGCGTCCAGACTTCGGTGGGTATGGGCGTCAAAGCGATTCATATGTTCAGCAATTGATCGGTAAAAGGTAGGGAATATCGCCAACAAAATACGTGAGGTCCTAACCAGCCAATCAACCGGAATTGCAATAGCCCGCTTCGCGGTCAATTGCAATCCGGTTATTGGCGACGTTAGGCCGCACATAAATCCACAATCGAAGCACTAGCATACTTCCGCGCCCAGATGAAAACAAAGGAAAAATCTATGGATTGCCGTTAACTACACGACACGTGGCTTGTACCCTATCCGATCAACATGCCAGACCACT
>JBBRMC010001059.1:0-1337 GCA_038231055.1 Leptolyngbyales cyanobacterium | reverse complement strand
TTTTTCTCAGCGACAAGCAGAGCATCGGCTGCGTTTGAGATCGCCCGCCGAAACTGCCACACTTTCCAAGCTAGATAAAAGCAAAATAGCGCGAGTAGCAAATTGATGACTATAACCGTCATTAGCATAGTTGCGTTTCTGCGCGAGAAATCCGCAGCCCCATCGAGTCATAACATAATAGCGGGTGCCATCGAGCGATCGAGTCTGCTATGAGAGATATTTAAAGTTTAGGTTTCCGTTTAAGCAGAATCCCTGCACCCAAGGTGGCGATCGCGACCAAACTTACCACTGATGTTGGCTCTGGAACCCTTTTAGGCGGCGCTCCACTGCCATTGGCACGTAGCAGCCAATACCCTCTGGTGTAGGCATAATAGCCGTCGTTGTTATAATTCGCATCAGGAATACTCAGAGGATACTTTGGCAGTGGGTTCACCGTTAGAGACTCAGGCTTTATGCTGTAGGCTATCCACGATTGCCCATTTCTAGGCTGTGTATCTGTAGAGTCGGGGACATCGAGAGCCGCCGGATATTGTCCTTCTTGCTGGTTGGGGAATAGAGCCGCTATGAAGAACGTTCCGCTGACTTGCTGAGGCTGCTTGAAGACGATTCTAGAAAACACATCTGGGCGTTTTGGGTCAGGAGGTCGCACGATCGTGTCTTCTTCAGCCAAAAGCTCTAACTGACCGTCTTGATTGGTATCGGTATACAAAAAGACTTTTGCGGGTTGGTTTGAAAGCCCACCGTTGGGTAGCTTCGTTTTTGTGCAGCGGTCAGTGACGCTTGCTCCCCAAACTACGTCGATCGAGTCAATAAATTCGCCCCCCGTTCTCGTATCAAAGGAGTTTAACCACATCAGATCACCAAAAACGCGAGGAGGATTCGCCTGCGGGATCGGGAGAGAAGTCTCGGTGCAGCTAGGATCGTTTAGCCCCACAGCCTCCTCACTCTTTCCGTCGTCGATTTGATAAACCACCGCCGCATTGACAGAAGGCGAGATGGAGAGCGTTGCAGCGATCGCGCTTAGGGTGATAAGTCTGGTTATAGATTTCTGAAACATGAGCCGACTTCCCTAACAGAATAACGATCGATACATTCAGGAACTGAAGAACGGAGCGGGTGAATCAAGAGTAGAAAGCGAATGGCTAAATAACAGAAGCTTTACGAGAAATTCATGAAGGCTCTACATAAAAATTGGTTAGTGCCCTAGGGGAATCTCCGAGTAATTCCTTAGAATCTCGATAGAAATCACTTAACTACTACTACTCAGACTGAGTGGCTCTCCCGGATAAATTGTCTTGACCTACGAGTTTTGGCGGAGGTCATCCATAGAGTGCACT
>JBBRMC010001058.1:0-1337 GCA_038231055.1 Leptolyngbyales cyanobacterium | reverse complement strand
TTTTAAGTGCCTATATAAATGGTGATTAGAGATATCTAAGTTTTTACCCTAATGATTTGAATGATAAAACTCTGTGATTTGATCGCGTCCTCTAATTCTAGTCTTTAAATAATGGCACCCAACTCTACGTCTCTTCTCAAACGTCACTCGCCCTTAGCCTCTTCTGACTATCAGCACGAGGTTTTAGCGGCGATCGATCTCGCTCAGGCTCACCATCAGGGAGACTTTGCCCAGACCCTTGCAGCAAACCAGTGGCAGCCACTCACGCCTGCGACGTTAGAAATCTTTCAGATTAACATTGGCAAGCTGTGCAACATGAGTTGTCGTCACTGCCACGTCGATGCCGGACCCGATCGCACACAAGAAAACATGAATCGCGAGACGATCGACCTGTGTTTACGCGCGCTCGATCGGACTGAGGCTCATACGGTCGATATCACTGGGGGCGCACCTGAGCTAAATCCGCATTTTCGCTATTTGGTTGATCAATGTGTGGCGCGAGGAAAACACGTCATCGATCGCTGCAATCTCACCGTGTTGCTGCTGCCTCGAATGGAAGACTTGCCTCAGTGGTTGGCGGAGCGCGGAGTCGAGATCGTTTGCTCGTTGCCTCACTATCGCAAACGCAGCACTGACGCTCAACGCGGTGACGGGACGTTTGAGAAATCGATCGAAGCACTGCATCGACTCAATGCTGCCGGGTATGGACAGGGGAATCCTCACCGTCAATTAACCTTGATGAGCAATCCGGTCGGGGCGTTTTTGGCGAGTGGTCAAGCGAAGTTAGAAGACGAATGGAAGGCAGGGCTGCAAAAGAATTATGGGATTAGCTTCGATCGCTTAATTACCCTCAACAATATGCCGATTTCTCGCTATCTCGAATGGCTAGAGCAGTCAGGCAATTTGCAGCAATATATGGAATTGTTAGTGAACTCATTCAATCCGGCAACGGTAGCGGGTTTGATGTGTCGCAACACGATCTCGATTTCGTGGGATGGACGATTGTATGATTGCGACTTTAATCAAATGCTGGAGTTGGAATGTCAGGGAAGTCAGGGGCAACGAATGCACCTGCGAGACTTTGATCCGATTCGATTGGCGGCGCGGGAGATTATTACAGGTCGTCACTGTTTTGGCTGCACAGCCGGGGCAGGAAGCTCGTGTGGAGGTGCGTTAGATTAGTGCGTAGACTGAGAACTTTTATTCTGCTGTGCCTTCTAGCGGGTGAAGGTCAGCGATCGTCTGTGATTTCTTCAGATGTGAGCATAGGAATCACAGGTGTGCTTTCTAGCTGTTGTAGAAGGTCAGCGATCGACAAAATCGGGATGAGGTCGGTT
>JBBRMC010001057.1:0-1338 GCA_038231055.1 Leptolyngbyales cyanobacterium | reverse complement strand
TGGTTAAATCAGCTACCCTAAGCGAGTTCCTGACCCTCATCCCCCAACCCCTTCTCCCATTGAGGGAGAAGGGGAGAAAGAGCAGAAAATCCGGCTTTCCGGTACTGTTCAGTTAAAAAAAATCAAGTAACAATCCAGTTTTCTAAGGGAAATGCCCTTACCTCTCGCATTCGCTGAAAATCGCTGTCGGATGAAACAACAGTTATAGCGCGTTGCAGTCGGGTGTAATACACAGCTAGGTCGGGCGGGCACAGGGGCACCGCCCCTACAATCCCACCGTACCTCACGCGGCTGCAAGCCGCTGTAAACCGTGACGCAGGGCAGTAGAGGCAATCCACAGGTCGTTTTCCTGAATCCCCAGTTCTTCAAGTCTGGTTCGGCGACGTCTACTTTTTTCTCTAGGGCCAAAGCGAGTAAAAATTTCTGCTTTTAATTCACCGTAAATGTCAGCGGTTTGTTCGTCTATGAAATAGAGGCGGATGTCTTCGAGAAATTCTTGCACCCGTGCCAAATTTGTTGCCCTTTGTTCGGAGTTTTGAGCCATAAAATTAGTTCTCCCCGTACAATGATATGAGTAGCTAAAAGGGATTCCTCTGCCTCTGTGACGCGACGGAGAACGGCGGCATCGCCTAGAATGATACGGCTGCAATGGTTAGTGTCGAGCAGGTACAACTCTAAATTTTGAGTATGCGTTTATTTTTTAAAATTTACCACGAGTGTCGTAAACTAACTGAAGACATTCTTCAAAGTCATCGCCAGCCCAGGTGCTTGCGTGTCGAGAAAGAGAGCGACCAGACGCAGGGCTCCCATAGCGGTGTAGAGTTAGAGGGTGTTTCTGTTGAGTCAGGAAGAACGATGACGCGCACCCTACGCCCAGCGAGTTCAGGAGGGTGGGCATCCTTGATTTCTTCCCAAGTGCCAACGAATTCTTTGGGTGAGTCAACTTTAGTTGTTTGAGTCATCGGGCAAGCCTCCCTAGTCAGAGCGAACTTATCATCAATGTTGATTCAGCCTTAAGCATAAGGTGCGCCTGTATCAACTACAGCATCTATTTTAGATGATTTCCAACAGGGATTAACTAATCATGGACATTCTCTCAATCTCACGCTCCTGTCATAGTAAGGGCTTTATTCCTGACGACTGACTTCCTACTCAGGCTGCCTGCTTTATCTCGCTGCGCGCCACTATCCCAGGTAAAAAATTTAACGATTTCTTCTGCCTCTTCCTTCTGGACTATTAGCCAGATCGTCACGCACTTGGCTCAGGGTCCAACCCTTTGCCAGAGCGTCGGTGTATGTACGTAAGCCATTGCGATCGGCATCTCTACCCAGAACTTCT
>JBBRMC010001056.1:0-1344 GCA_038231055.1 Leptolyngbyales cyanobacterium | reverse complement strand
GTGTTAGTTGACGATGATGGGCAGTTTCGCTATCTCGTCGTCAACACAGGCGTTTGGATCTTAGGCAAAAAAGTCTTGCTCCCGATCGGCGGTGCCCGCATTGACTACAGCGCTCGTCGCGTTTATGCCAAACATCTCACTAAAGCTCAAGTAGAAAGCCTTCCTGAGTTTAATCAAGACACCACGATCGACTATGACCACGAAGAACAAGTGAGAGGGGTTTATCGCCCTTCTATGATTGATGCCGCTGCATCAGGCGTTGGCTATGCTGGCTTTGACAGCGCACCCTCGACCCGAAATGCAGCACCGATGCTAGATGTCGATGCGGGCTATGCTGGCTACGATCGCGACACCTATGACTATGACAAAGAGCCTGCTCTTTACGAAATGAACGAGCAAGATCATCAAAGTCTACGGCTTTATCAAGAGCGACTGATCGCTAGCAAGACTCGTCAAAAAACTGGCGAAGTCACGATCGGGAAGCACGTCGAAACCGAAACGGCGCGAGTGTCTGTTCCGATCGACAAAGAGCGCGTGGTTATTCAACGAACTGCTGTCACCACCGGAGACGCGGTTCCTGCAAGTGAAGCTAACTTCCAAGAGGGAGAAGTCGCGCGGATTGAAGTCTACGAAGAAGTTCCTGACATCCACAAAGAAGCCTTTGTGCGCGAAGAAGTGCGCGTCACAAAAGTAGTCGATCACGATACGGTCAACGCTGAAGAGCAAGTACGTCGAGAAGAACTCGATGTGGATACAGAAGGTCGTCCTGTGATCGAGCAGAATCTGTAACTAGACCATTATCATCAAACGCTTGCTCAGATCCCCGATTTCTTCAAGTCGGGGATTTTTGCTATTTAATCTTGCTGAGTTGTTATGGAGTCTCTAATCCTTCTCCTAAAGACTCCGCTAAAACAGCTTTTGTTCGAGCCACTGAAAGCCGAATTCGCGCTATCTGAGATTCATACGCCGCTCTCTGCTGCGGTGACGTTTCTGTGACATTAACCTTCAAAATCTGCTCGTAATAGCGAAAGGTTTGAAACGCATAGCTAGCAATGGCAACCTGCTCCTGGGAAAGAGAGGTGATACGCTCAACGAGATCTGCACAGGTTGCCGAATATGGAAGTAGAAAAACATCGGCATAAAGGGGCAAAACTCTGTCCGATCGCTGCTTCAACTCCTCTAGAAGCGTTCTAGCTTCATCAGATAGCTCCCCGTCAAAATCAGCCAGAGAATTGAGCAAGGCAGATAGCAAGAACTTTGAACGTTTCTGCTTCAATTTCAAACTATTTAAGGGAACTCAACGTCTTCAAAATTCTAGCAAGTCTTACTAGGGTTCAGACTGGC
>JBBRMC010001055.1:0-1348 GCA_038231055.1 Leptolyngbyales cyanobacterium | reverse complement strand
GAAAATCAAAATTAGAGGACGATCGAGCCTTAAGTTAGCATTCATGATTCGTCAGATCATTCCAACTACTCTTCTTTACGAGAAGACCGACAATTTGCCTTACAAACTCTTGGGCATCTTGTCAAAGCCTTTCGATCGATTACTGTCGTCTAAAGGCGGGTGATGGATGGTTAAAGTCTCATTAGTCGTCAGTGACTTATCAGGTGGCGGTGCTATTCGGGCATTTCTCCTAGCACAGGTTCTCAAAAAGCTGAAGTATCAAGTCGAGGTTGTAGGCTTTCAGTTCGGGCAAGATTTGTATGCCGCTCCTCCTGAGGGAATTGCTGTTCGCGCAGTTCCGGGAGGCAACTATCCTCAGGTCTTAAAATCAGCTTTACAACTCCTCAAAAAAATTGATGGAGATATCATCTACGCGGTTAAACCTAAACCGACAAGCTTTGGGTTATCGCTGCTTAAAAAGCTGCAAACTCATCGTCCTGTTATGCTCGATATGGATGATTGGGAACTCAGTTGGCACGGGGGAGACGATTGGAATTACCGTCCATCTCTTAAACAACTCTATCGAGATCTCGTGAAACAAAATGGTCAGTTAAGACACCCTGACCACGCGCTTTATGTGAAGTGGACTGAGCAAATCGTCGATCGTGCCAATGCCGTGACGATCGACACTCAATTTCTCAAAAACAGATTTGGGGGCGTTTATCTGCCCAATGGCAAAGACACAAATTTGTTTAATCCTGCTCCTTATGATCCTGAAACCGTCCGTCAACACTATGGCTTGTCAGACTACAAGACGTTGATGTTTCCGGGGGCACCTCGACCCCACAAAGGTGTTGAAGATGTTTTAGTCGCATTAGACCAATTGAATGCTCCGAGCCTGCGGCTGGTGATTATTGGTGGTAGTCCTTATGACAATTATGACGACACCCTGCTCGATCGCTGGGGACGCTGGATTATTAAGCTGCCAAAACAGCCCATTGAGAAAATGCCAGAAATTGTCTCTGCCGCTCATGTGATCGTCGTTCCGCAGCGAGACACCCTCACGGCTCACGCTCAGTTTCCACTTAAGCTCACCGATGGGATGGCAATGGCAAAGCCCATCCTATCCACAACGGTTGGTGATATTCCCGAAATTCTCAACCACACAGGTTATCTAGTTGCCCCAAACTCACCCGAACAGTTGGCAGACAAGATTCAATGGATTTTTAATCACTTTGAAGAAGCCAGCGATCGTGGATTGCAAGCCAGAAAACGCTGTGTCGAACTCTATAGCGTTGATGCAATGGCGACCATCTTATCCGGTGTGATGTCAACCCTATAAACCACTTTTCAATAGCGGCACATCTAG
>JBBRMC010001054.1:0-1349 GCA_038231055.1 Leptolyngbyales cyanobacterium | reverse complement strand
TTGGTCGCTGTGGCTTGATGATTATCTTGACCCTTGGTTTAAAGGCATCTTCCAGACGATTAAAGCTCAATATACGCCTTATATGGCGAGGGTAACGAGGTTTTTAGTCACAGGGGGCAGCTCTCATTTAATTGCCGAACGGTTGGCGGGTCGCAAACTATTTGCGGTGATGCCCGAACCTCAATTTGCGAATGTACGCGGTTTATTTCCTATTCATGAAGGATTGCAGCTATGTATGACAACAAAGTGAGACTCAGCGAAGACGTGTTAGAAAAAGCAGAAATGATTGCCTCAGAGTGGGGCTTGAAAAATGCACGCGCCGCGATCGAAGCCGT
Source organism: Leptolyngbyales cyanobacterium (assembly GCA_038231055.1). GTDB lineage: Bacteria > Cyanobacteriota > Cyanobacteriia > Leptolyngbyales > Leptolyngbyaceae > Phormidesmis_A. The sequence goes on along the minus strand of JBBRMC010001054.1, from coordinate 1,014 downwards.
CTTTCGTAAATATGCCGATGATTACTTATACGGACGAACCAATTTTGGAGGTGGAGACACGATCGTTCCCTTTAGGCAGGTTAACCCGTCAAACGACTGTGACGCTCTAGATGAACTCGATGAGTTGTTGGGGATTTAACCACTAACAGGTTTCAGTCGGTTTGCTGAAGCCTGTCAGTCTCCCTGAGGCAAATCGCTCCAGAGTGAAGTCGTTTGACGCAAGCTGAGATGATTTCCGTTGCCTAAAATTAGATGATCCAACAACGGAATTCCTAAAAACTGGGCACCTGCAAGAAGTTGGCGAGTCAGAGAAATATCTTCAGCACTGGGTTCGACGTTGCCTGATGGATGATTATGAGCCACAATCACACGAGTTGCCGATTGACGAATCACTTCTCGAAAAATGTCGCGAGGGTGAGCGAGGGTCTCAGTAGCGGTTCCGATCGTAATAATCTGTGTCCCGATCAAGCGGTGTTTGACATCAAGCAGCAGCACGGCAAAGCGTTCTTGGGTTTGCCACATCAGATCGTTGCTCAACGCTGCTGCCGCAACGGCGGGGTCATCAATGATCGTTTTGTCAGGAGGGCGAGATTGATAGGCGCGTTTACCAAGCTCGATCGCGGCTAAAATTGCGGTCGCTTTAGCAGGACCAACTCCCGAAATTTTGGTCAATTCTTGAATGCTGACTTCTCGTAAAACGCTGAGCGGATCGCGCTGGTGCTGACTCAATGTCTGCAATATCAGTTGCCCTAACCCGACTGCCGACAGTTTTCCAGGTCCTTGCCCGGTGCCCAATAAGATCGCGATTAGCTCGGCTGTAGAAAGAATTTTTGCACCTTGCCCCATTAGCCGTTCGCGGGGTCGTTCGCTCTCAGGCAAATCGGCAATTCTTAAGCTGTAGGTCATGGCTAAATTCAGGGCGTTGTCGTTGGCGTATAGTGAGTAATCCCTGAGTGAGTGGTTAAAGCAACAAAGCAAAGCCTGTCAACTCACCATCGCATTCGCTTTAGAATC
>JBBRMC010001053.1:0-1351 GCA_038231055.1 Leptolyngbyales cyanobacterium | reverse complement strand
GAAAAAGGAAAAGAACACTCATGGTTCAGCGTGGTTCTAAAGTTCGCGTTCTTCGCAAAGAATCCTATTGGTTTCAAGATCTCGGCACTGTTGCCTCCATCGATCAAAGCGGCATTAAATATCCTGTGATTGTCCGCTTTGAAAAGGTCGCCTACTCCGGGGTTAACACCAATAACTTTGCACTCAGTGAATTGATCGAAGTCGAAGCGCCCAAGAAGAAGCCCTCAGCAACCATGCCGGGTGGAAAGAGCACCCCGATCGACCCGATTTCTCGCAAAACGGGAAGTGGAGTCTCAGGCAGACAAAGCGACAAAGCCGAAATACCGGGTGGCAGCAACGTAGTAGAAGGAGATGCTAACCAAGGAACTGAAGCCCGCTAGAGTCTTCAAGTTTCTAAACGGCAAACTCTGATCATTAAACCTTAGACTAAAGACCAAGGGTGCATCACTGCATCGATTGTTCAATGTCTAGGGTTTTTTTGTGCCAGAACTTCCTGAAGTCGAAACTGTCCGATTAGGGCTGAATCAAGTCACATTAAATCAACCGATTCAGGGCGGCGATGTGCTGCTCGATCGTACCGTTGCCTTTCCCATGTCTCCGATCGACTTCTTAACCGGATTGCAGGGAGTCTCGATCGTGCAATGGCATCGCTACGGAAAATATCTGTTAGCAGAGTTGAGTGACGGCTGGCTTGGCGCTCATTTAAGAATGACGGGGCAACTGCTGTGGCTTAATCAAACCGATCCGTTGCACAAACACACGCGAGTTCGATTGTTTTTTGAGCACGATCGAGAGTTGCGATTTGTCGATCAGCGCACCTTTGGGCAATTGTGGCGAGTGCCGAACGATCGCGATCCAAAATCCATCATTACAGGGCTGCAAAAACTGGGACCCGAACCGTTCTCAGCCGAATTTTCAGATGATTATTTTGTCCAACAGCTTAAAAACCGTCGCCGTCCGATCAAAACGGCTTTATTAGATCAGTCGCTTGTGGCAGGAGTCGGCAATATCTACGCAGACGAAGCCCTCTTTCTCACGGGGATTCGTCCTGAAACTCTGTGTGCCGATTTGAAGCCAAAGAAAATTAAGCAGCTTCGATCGAGCGTCATTCGCGTGTTGCAGGACAGCATCAACGCTAGAGGAACCACCTTCAGCGATTTTCGAGATGTGTCGGGCGTAAATGGCAACTATGGCGGCATTGCTTGGGTGTATGCTCGCGACGGAGAAGCCTGCCGAACCTGTGAGACGATCATTCAGCGATTAAAATTGGCAGGACGATCGTCCCATTTTTGCCCCAATTGCCAACGCTGATGACTTCAGGTTTTGTTCTTCTCACGATCGTGATTGTCTT
>JBBRMC010001052.1:0-1351 GCA_038231055.1 Leptolyngbyales cyanobacterium | reverse complement strand
TTGTCTGCGAAGAAAATGTAGCGATCGAGAAATTTCATCAATTTCTCAGTCAGATTTGGCGACACCAACAGCAAAACTGAATCTTCTAATAAATAAGCGCTTGCTAGGTCGATCGTGCGGGCGGTCGAAGTCACAAACACCGTATCGCATCCTTCCCCAGACTTGCGAATCTTAAAGTCATTGGTGCTTTGGTTGTGCAGAAATCGAATTCGATCCATGTCAGAGACTTCGATGCGTCCCCAATGAGAGCGATCGTAGAGTGCCACACCCGACTTTGCGGCTTCCAAGGTTGCTGTATCATTCTCAAAGTTCATTCTGAGTTACTCGGCAGAGTTGCAAATATCTGTTCGACGTGCTGTTTTGTCTTATCGTCGAGCCGATTCCAGTCTACATTGCCTGTCTCATCAATCAGACTGACATCCACCTCGACGGGTTGTGACTCGTCATCTCGCAGGTTAAAACAGATTCCATAGCACAATTCCCATAGGTCAATCACGACTTGCTGGTTAGCTTGCTCTAAGCACAGTTCATACCCCGGATAAGAAGATGGCAACTGAGAGAGGGTTTGCTGAATTTCGGCTGTCTGGTCAGGCGGCGCAGTTTTAAGCTGTTCTTGCAGTTGAGTCACCGTGACTTTAACGTCTTCTGGAATATCATCAGACCAAATGGGCACCTCGCGATAGGTGCCCTTCCACGTCGATTGGTCTAGCTGTTTACGAAGATTATCGACCACTCTAATAAATGTAGGCTGCATCAATAGTTCTGCTTGCTGCCATGCCTCAATGGTTGCAAATTTAGGCTTTATCACGCTCTACTCCTCCTATCTTTGCGCTTGAGGTCCTGCCCAAACGCTATTGGTCACCTGCCCATAGATTCGCGGCTGATCGTTCACAGCCTCTAGAGTCTTGCCCTCCATATCCACTGTCCAAAGTTGCCAAGCAGTCTCGCCTAAGTTGCCCGCTCGAAAGAGAACCTGATTGCGACGATTTGTACTCCAACCCAACAAAATGGCGTTGGTATATTCGACTTCAGTAGGGGCAACGGTGCTGGAGCTATTCAGTGTCCGGTCCCAAACTAAGGCATAGTCCGAAGCAATATCAGAACAGAAAATAGACTCAAATTCTCGCGCAAGCAGACGATCGCCCGTAGCTGACCATGCAATGGGAATCACGATCGAGATAGTCCCCGCTAAATCAGCGCTATTGCCAATAAATGGATTCTCTGCAAACGGTGATGTCGCCGCGATCGCTTGTAAATCTCCCGTTTGTAAGTTTTCTAAAAACAAAACACTACTAACGCGGCTTTGATGAATTTCTGACTCTACCTGCACCTGCACCCGGCTATAGGCTTT
>JBBRMC010001051.1:0-1355 GCA_038231055.1 Leptolyngbyales cyanobacterium | reverse complement strand
GGGCACGGCATCGAACCAATCGCAGACCAGTTACAAATATGCAAGGTTGAGATCGGGGCGGGGCAAAACTCTATCGAATGGGCAGAAATCTCAATACATTCCCCTCAAGCAAATTGCAGCCATAGAAGCGGCAATCCAGCGGGGGAAGGAATTAGTTAGGCTTCAAAAAAGACTAGAGAAACTGAGCAAGATGCTGGGCTAATCAAGGGCGATCGTTGATTAGTTTCGTCTTTCCTTCTAATAGGTTGGTGTGAGATTTATAGCGTACTCTAAGGCTTGTCGATCGTCTGACCCACCGGACTGACCCATCACGTTGACCCACCTCTGACCCAGTTGACCCATAGGGCGGGTCACTTTCTTTTTGATTTGTGGGTCACTGGGTCACGGCGCGTTTAGATTCTCAATTTGTGTTAGCAGAAAGCGAATTTCTGGACGGCTGAAACCTTTACGACGGGCGTTGTATTTCTCGTAAATCTTCTCTGCCTCAACATCAAGATTCTCTTCCATCCACTCTGCTAACATGGCGATCGCTAACATCAAATCTTTAGCCGATAGATTGGGCTTAGAGATGTTTGATTTTGCCTCCTCAATAGGAGCCTCTTGATCAGCAGTTGATGCCTTAAAAGCCGATTCTAGCTGCTGACGATCATTGAGCTTGCTCGCCTGTTTCAATGGCTTAGAATCTTCCAGACTTGGCAACTCTCCTACAGGCAGCCATCGACCATCGACAAAGCAAATCCGATCACATCCTGCATTAGAACTGGGCATCGTCAGCACAGGGAAGTTTCTCTGCACATTGCCAAATGACTCGGCATGAAACCCGATGCGGTTGCCGTTCCAGTCCACCGAGTGACCAGGCGCGATCGCCACAAACACCAGCGCTAAACTTTTCACGGCTTTGGTCTGTTGACTGAGTGCCCCTGCTACAAAATCGGGCGAGAGTGTCCAGATGGCTTGTGCCCTTTTTGTACCCGTTGATGCGAGGCAAGCAATCTTATCGGCAACCAGTCTGAGCAGCGGATCGAGAGCGTTGCTGTGCTGATTGCTCAGACTGCCTGTGAGGGTAATCTCATCAAAAACCAGAATGGCATTGCGAGTGCTGAAAAACTCGTGAACAAGGGCGATCGCGTGATCGATAAACGGCTGCGCTTGCAGTTCAGAGAGATTTGATAAGTCACATCGCACCGATTTAACGGCGTGTTGCCAGTAAGTCGCATCTTCATCCCCATAGCTGGCTAGATTGAGGTGATAGATGCTGATGCCCCGCTTTGATAGCGCTAAGCTTGCCACGGCTGCAAGGTAAGATTTACCCGTCCGTTGTGCTCCAAACCAGGCACGGGATAAGAAGGGAGATG
>JBBRMC010001050.1:0-1360 GCA_038231055.1 Leptolyngbyales cyanobacterium | reverse complement strand
TGTCGAGTAACAGGGATTCTGTCACCCTAACGTAGCAGCGATTTTGTCATAATACTGCCCTTTGGTTTTGGGAAGCTGTTTAAACCGTATCAGACCGACCCTGCTGTGACTAAAGTGGATCGTGCCGTTGTACCACTCCTGGATTTCAATAGGTCTGTCGGCAAACGTCGACCAACCTGGGTGAGGTAGGAGCTGATACCGAGCATTTTCATAAAGCACGGTATTGTCTTTGCTTACCTCTCTCGTGGATTTGGCACAGAGAATAGTTCTTAGGTCACAGCCCTTTGAAATCGGTCGCCATGCAGGTTGAGATTCCGCTGGGGAAACAGCGAATTTTTTGTTGTAGGCTGGAATGAATTTTTGATTGAGATAATCCGTGGCTTTTCTCTGGTCGTGTATCTGATGAAATTGGAACTCACTAACGAGTCTTCGTTGGAAAGTCCCATTTATTCTTTCGCCTCGGCCTCTGGCTTGAGGACTATCGGCGAAAATGCAGCGCACGCCTAACTGTTTCATGGCTTTTAACCAGTGCGTTGGAAGGGCCGTCTGATTGTAATGTAATCCGCCGTGCCGAGTGGTAACAAATTGTGAAGCTCTGTCGAGGTAAAACGATGAAGGGATTCCGAGTCTAGACATCACTTCATAGGCTACTTCGAAGCAACTGTTGCGATCTTCAGCTGAAACAAAGACGCCCCACAAGGCTTCAGTAGTAGCGTCATCTGAACACAAAACTAGAGTGGATTTGGGAAAAGCTTCTCCAAACCAACGATGAGGGCTTCCATCTAAAAAGAGTAATTCTCCCCGGCGACTTCGACGCTCGCGCCGCAACCGGTGCTTTATTCTTCGTCTTGGGCTGGAAATTGCCCCTCGTTCTCTGAGCCATCTCCAGGTTGTCTGTCGACTAACCTTGATAGAATGGTCGCCTAGGATATCGCAAAAATGGGCCGAGTTAATCGCCTCATCGCACCTTTTACGCCATTCTGAAAATACTCCGAGAGCTTTAGACTTAACTTCAGCGGGGATTTTGTTCTTGGGACTTCTACCTCTATTTCCATGCCGAATAGCCTTTGCTCCTGATCTGCGAAACCGTTTTTTTATCCGAAGGATCTGTCTTTTGCTCAGATCCAACTGCTCCGCTGCTTGCTGAGCTGTAATGGTCCCATTTTTTAACTGTTCCATGACGCCGATCTTATTTGCCTCTTCCAAGGTCCACTTCTCCTCGTTTAACAAGATGGCCCCTCCAGTAGTTTTTCTTCTGTTCTACAGGAGTGACATAATCGCTGAAACCAAAAGGGGTGACCTTATCCCTGTTACAGGACATCATTGCTCTGTTGGTTGACGTGATTTTGCCTGATCTTCA
>JBBRMC010001049.1:0-1363 GCA_038231055.1 Leptolyngbyales cyanobacterium | reverse complement strand
ACGATCGAGATTCCTAAAAACAAGATCACGGCGCTCATCGGTCCGTCTGGCTGCGGCAAAAGCACGGTGCTGCGCTGCTTTAATCGATTGAACGACTTGATTCAGTCGTTTCACATGGACGGCAAACTTTTCTACCGCGATCAAGATCTCTACGCGGATGAGATTGATCCCGTCGAGGTGCGGAGACAGATCGGGATAGTGTTCCAGAAGCCAAACCCGTTCCCCAAATCTATCTACGACAATATTGCATTTGGTCCGCGTCTACTGGGCTATAAAGGCGATATGGATGAGTTGGTCGAGCGCTCGCTCCATCAAGCGGCGCTTTGGAATGATGTCAAAGATAAACTCAAAGCGATGGGAACCGATCTGTCAGGCGGACAGCAACAGCGGTTGTGTATTGCCCGCGCGATCGCCGTTCAGCCCGACGTGATTTTGATGGACGAACCCTGTTCGGCGCTAGACCCGATCTCGACTCTCAAAGTCGAAGATTTGCTGCAAGAACTCAAAGAGAAATATACGATCTTGATCGTGACGCACAATATGCAGCAAGCCTCGCGCGCCTCCGATCGTACCGCTTTCTTCAACGTAGAAGCCAACGACAAAGGTCAAAGAACGGGATATATCGTTGAATATGATCGGACTGAGGTGATTTTCCAAAGTCCCCAAGAGCAAGCGACGAAAGATTACGTCAGCGGTCGTTTCGGCTAAGTCACCCAGGTTCTATCTCTATCTGATTTTGAATGCGATCGAGCAGCGATCGCATTTATTGAGGTGATGGGATGGATAGTCGCGCTTTAACCAGCAGCAGAGGGAGGGTTGCGATCGCAATACTGATCATCAAGTTACTAATATTAAATGCACTTCCTCTTAGCAATGTCTCCATCAACACGGCGGGAATGATAATTCCAGTCACAAATGTGAGAAGGTGAACGTTGAACGAGCCTTTTGATCGAAAGATGATGAATGCTGTGAGAAACCCTAGCGGCATGAAAAAAGCAGCATAGAATAAAATTTTGTAAATAGAAATATTTACAATAGGGGTGAGAGTAGAGTTACGTCCTTCAGATGGAATTAAATATTGGAACAGAGTTAGATCTGGAGTCAATTGAAGAGATTTTAACTGCTGAACGTTATCAATATAAAGAGTAAGAACTTGCCGCTTATAGGTCACCACTAGATGATGAAGTTTGGTATCGCTAAAAGCATCAGGAACCGATAAAACAGGATTCGTTCCATTGGTGCCTGTAATGGGAGTTCGTAGTCGAAATACAAGGTCGGTTTTTTCTTGACCTAGCGTGAAGTTGCGCCGAAATGAATCGTCTGACATGGAGATGATACGGGCAGGTCCTGATTGAGTGGGGTT
>JBBRMC010001048.1:0-1369 GCA_038231055.1 Leptolyngbyales cyanobacterium | reverse complement strand
CTCGATCGAGAACGATATCCTCATTGCAGACAAAGATGGGCAACTTACCGTCAACCCAAACCTGACTAGATTTGATCACGATAATCTAATTCTCACTAACGCCTTTAAAAACGATTGAGATAACCGATTTGATTTCGAGGATTTAACGCGGTGCGACTACAGTGCTAGAACTAAAGATCCCTGAATTTCTGAGAAATTCGGGGATCTAGACAAACAAGTCAGCCGCCTAAGGAACGTGGATTTATTAAGGTGCAACGTCTCACCCTCACCCTAGCCCTCTCCCCAAGGAGAGGGAACAAAACTCTAGCTCCCTTCTCCTTGGGGATGAGGGCAGAAGACGCTCACAAGTCTTACAGTTTATTGAATCCACGATCCTAAGCAGATTTTTGAACCCGTCTAGAACTCGTTTTGCGAGTGCGAGAAGACGACAGTTTTTGAGCCGTCGCTAAATAGTGCTTTAGCGTCGAAGCTCGAATCTCGATGCCGTTGTCATTCAGAATCTTGGTTAACTCATCATAGCTATATCCCTTAGCAAGAGAAGCTTTTAACGGCTCTCGAAGCTCAGCGATCGCTTCTCGCAATGACACATTTTCTTGAGGCTTTTCGGGCAACTCTGCAAACAATGATTCGATCTGATCAATTGCAGTTGCCTCGACTTTGTTTGCGGCGATCGATTTTTTTGTTTTTGCGACTATCATTTTTTAATGTCCACCGTGATATCCCAATCTCATTCTAGTGTCTAACCTCCACTCCGTCATGATTAAACAGCGCGTATTTTGATCATTCACCGCGGCGATCCTATTTTTAATAGCATTAATGTTCGTTCTATTAATCGGTAGCTCCCATTCTCATTTACGAGGAGTCGGAGCCGCCAAATTTCCTCGTTTTGGACTCCACCAACCATTTGCGGTTTGAAAATACACCACGTCTTGATGCTGGCGATCGTCCCGCGCTTTAGAATTTGAGCAGCGCAGTAAAACTTTGTCTTGCCCCTCTTTTTGATAGGCATATTGCTCTAAACGCTGTTGGCAAACCGGACACGGGTAATCAGTCATCTGAGGCTTTGTCGCTGGAGATGAGGACTTGGGCTGAGGCGCTTCCCATCGTTTCGATCGGTCTGACCAAAACAGCACCACATCGCAGCCCTCCACACATTTGAGAAAATATTTCTTTTTAACTTTTGGGCTAGGAATTTTAGCCAGGGGTTTTTCGCACTGAGGGCAGCGTGTACGTGAGGTTTGGAGGTGCGATTGAGGACGCGGGGCAGGATTGATGGTCAGATGTTGAGGAATGACTCTCTGAGCCTGAAGCAGTGCAGGTTCAAAATAGGTTTCGTTCCAATGAGTGAGATAGCGCTGCCAGTCTTGTT
>JBBRMC010001047.1:0-1370 GCA_038231055.1 Leptolyngbyales cyanobacterium | reverse complement strand
TCCAGATCCTGTGGCAATGTCAGCGTACGGATAGTCTCAAAATATTCATCGAGACCGCCGGGGATTGTGGTGAAAAGAAGTCGGCCCGTTGTCGTTCCACAATTGCGAAAGCCATGAAAGTTACCTCTCATCGAGTACTTAACCTCATCTTTGGTGAATCGGCTCCATTCACGACCATCGAAAAATTCAAAGTCCCCTTCAAGCACCATAAAGAGTTCTTCTTCCTTGATATGCTTGTGCGGCGGCGGGCCGCCTCCGGGCGGCGATGTCTGCACTCCAGTGCAAAAGGCATAGTTTGCGGCTTTACTGGTTACGAGAATTTCGACTGGCTCGCCGAAGACAGAAATGATAGGATGCTTGGTCATTGACATTCCCTGGGGTGTAATATCTGCACTAATTTGCTACGTTAAGAAACTACTGTTTGATTTACAGCATGAATTGATTGATTACGATATAAATTGCAATTAACTTCTCTCACGCGCTCTGGCTCGGTCGGTCTTTAGCTAGTTCAAGCAGGTAACGTGTCCGACCGTCGAGATCATTGATGCCGAAGACTTTGCCGAAAGGCATCTGCTTGATAGGAAGGCTGACTTCAGCTTTTTGGGATAGATCGCTGAAAGCTGCCTCAACATCATCTACAAGCCAATATAGCTCTGGCTCGCCGTTGCCAGCCATCGGCTCGTCGCTAGCGATCGCAAAGGTGTCAAATTGGACGAATGTGGGGTGGTAACGTTCCACTTTGAGTCCTAGAACTTCGACATAGAAATGCTTGGCTGCCTCGATATCCTTCACATACTCTATGATGAACCCGAATCGTGGCTTATTGCCCATGACTATTGCTCCTTCGTGGGATTGTCAGGTTTATTCGGAACTATGCCGATCTATATTTAGCTCTCTGCATTCTCGATCACTCGATCGACCCGAAAGAAATGAGCCTCCAACTGTCTGGCTCCGCAGCGTTTGATTATTTTAAGAATGGCAGCAGTTGTTTCATCATCATCAGAAGTGCGACCGGATGCAGTCCAATCTTCTTTTGAACGCCATTGAGCGTAGTTAATCACCCGCCGCCTGTCCTCGCTGGCATGAAAACTCGCTGAAATGAAACCTGCATAGCGTTTGAAGCGACGCTCGACTTCATCGGCGATCCCGTCAATCAGTGCCTGCTGCTGTTCAGGAGCGACTTCAAATTCGATAATCGGTGTAAAAAATCGGTTGTTTTTGTCAATATTTGGCATGTGTGTTTCTCCTTCGACTCTGTTCGATGGGAAGTTTATGGATGGACTTTTACACGCGATCGGGTAGTGCTTTTTAACTAGGAAGCGATCTTAGATTTGTGCCATGCCGCCATCCACAAACAGCTCGATGCCGTT
>JBBRMC010001046.1:0-1372 GCA_038231055.1 Leptolyngbyales cyanobacterium | reverse complement strand
GGGTCCGATCGTCACTTGCGCCTTGGGGAACAATTTCTGCACCGCCATTGCCATGACGTGAGAAGCCGTATGACGAATTTTCTTTAACGCATCGGATTCGCTGGTGCGCGGCAAATAGATTTTTTCGGGCTGATTAGAAGATTCTTCGGCAGGCATGAGTCGTGCTGGATATAACTCTATCCATCTTACCGATCCGATCGCAAGGAATGCCGCAGAGTGACAATTTCCAAGTAAGATGAGAAAGCGTTGCGAAATGTAAACAGTTTTAGAGATTTCTGACGATTTCCAAGATGGTTTCGACCTATGTTTAACTCTAATTTGCCAGAGCCAGATTTACTAAAGACTGTTTTAGAGCCTCTGCTAGAAGACTTTCAGTATTGGTTTGGGCGATCGCGCACCTTGCTTGAGTCAGAGACGATTCCCTTTCTCGGAGACGAGCAGCAAGCTGACCTTTTAATGCGAGTAACTCAGGCACAGCAAACTGTTGGTACAACTCAAACCTTACTAAAAGTGACCAACGGGCAAGTCGGCGTAGAAACCTCTATGCTGATGACATGGCATCGATTGGTCACTGAATGTTGGCAAGTGAGAATGCGGTTGCGATCGCAAAGACCCCTCTAAAAAGAGATGTGACAACAACGAGAAATCTGAGAGACTGTAGGGGATGATAGATGTAAAGATTAATTTTTAAGTCAGGTTGCATAAAATTTTGGGTTGATCTGACATTTGCTCCAGGGCAAATTGCTCTATCAACGCTACCTTGTTCAATCAGCGTGATTCAGTAGAGAGGCGCTATGGTATTACATTTGCTTTACATTTCGGCTTTCACCCTGCTTGCTTTTTTGGCGATTTGGAATCTAATTCGCAATTTATTAACGCTAGGGGTTGAGTCTCAACGTCACTATGCCCCAAGGAGCTATGACCCTTCTCGCCCAGTGTCTTCAGAGTCTCGTGTGCGGGTTCCTCATCCTGAGTTGCTAGATGATGATGGCAAAATTATCAACGAGCCGCTTTTAGTGATGCGATCGATGACCGTGGAAGATGCTCGTGAGCAGCTAGATGCGCTCTATCGATCGTCTCCTGGTGGAGAACCGTTTGAAGAGGTTTAGTTATGGTCGATCGTGGGCAGAAACCACAAGGATTCTTTTGTCTGCTCACCAAGAGCAAGGTGCGATAAGTTTGAAGAGTCGCCTTCTGCGGAATGTCTAGACAGTCATGACTGAGCAACCTGAAGACAAACGTGAATCGTCTAGTGCGCTTCAACAGACTGATGAGTCTCCTCAGTCAAAGGTTGGTCAAAACTGGTTTGACAAAACGCAGGAATTTTTAGGAGGAATCACTTCAAATTTGAGCCAGCGACTTCCGGCGCAGC
>JBBRMC010001045.1:0-1373 GCA_038231055.1 Leptolyngbyales cyanobacterium | reverse complement strand
GCTAATCGCATCGAATAAGCGATCGTAATGCTCTTCCCAATCCTCGATCGGCATAATGGGCGCAATCACCAACCCTACCGGATAGCCACCTCCGCCTTGTGCGCGAGGCAATGCCAGCTTCCGCAATGCCTGAAGTCGGTTGGCAACGGATGCTGTGCCTCCTTCAAGGCGATCGCTAACTGGGGCAGCATTCACACTAAATCGACACTGAGTATGCCCATTGTGAGGCAAATCCAGCAACTCATCTACGCCATCAAACTTCGATACCCAGCGCAGGTAGCCATGCTCACGGGTGCCAAAATAGCGAATGCACTCCGCTAAACTCCCCGTCAGATGCTCAATGCCGAGCGGGTCAGTATAGCAACTCACCTCAAACGAAGTCTGCTTTCCAGGTTGCTCATAGCTCCCCAAGTTCTGTAGGGTCTGAGGCAGATTGGCAAACGCCCGAATCACAGGCGGACCAGACAAACTTCCAGCTAAATAACAATATTGACAGTGAGCCGGACATCCCTCTGCTAAGTGAAACTGCCAATCAGCCGACGGAGGAATCGGACTGAGCTTTAAGCTGCTAGGCGGTGCATTCACAACCGCTAACGTGCGCTTAGAAATCCCATAGGTTTCGCGCTCCGTTTCGCCACGTAAACCCGTAAGCCGATTCTTCGGCAATGCTTCGATAGGCAGCCCTAGTGCAGTCACACGCGAAAGGATTTGCTGACCCCACGGCTCGTCCAACGCTGCTGGGGTAAAAAGAACTTGCTCAGGCATCCACAACCGCGCTTTGGGAGATGCTTGAGGGGGAGAAACGGGGGAAACGATCGAACTTAACAATCTCTCTACTCCATGTTTGTTCTATCCCTATTATCGCTCTGATTGGAGAGGCGAAAAACCTGCCCATGAGCGGATTCCACGACTTTAAGCGGGGGGTTTCTTCTCTCTCTAAAACCATAGCAAATCTAACTCTTTGGAAAGGTGAGCCATTTAAAAAACTGAGCTTAATTGATAGGTACAAGGTCGTGAAAAGAGCTTCAACAAGAACAGCCCCAAGCCGTAGGAAGCTAAATTTGTTGAGGCGAAGCATTTGAGCAATCCGTTTTAGGTGGCTTTATGAGCTGAGCTGTCAAATGCTTCGCCCGTCTAATTAGGATGTCTGAAGAGACTTTTCATTCTTTTCAGACATCCTCTAATGCCCGCGAGTCAGCCGTTTCCAAACCTGTTTAAGTGCACGATTGACGAGAATCTTTTCGGCGATCGTGCACTCCCTCTTATCCAAGAGCGGTGCCACCTGCTGAGCCTCGTCGATCGTGATTCCATAACCCACTAGTTCTGCCTCATAAGCTTTGTCCCACACTGCCTTAACGGGATCTTTACCGATC
>JBBRMC010001044.1:0-1378 GCA_038231055.1 Leptolyngbyales cyanobacterium | reverse complement strand
TAGGTTTGCTGATTGTTCCATTCATTGAAAATGTGAACAAGTTTCAAAACCCGTTCCGTCGTCCGGTTGCTACCGCAGTTTTTCTGTTTGGTACGGCTGTGACTCTATGGTTGGGAATTGGAGCCGCCTTCCCAGTGAGCCAAGCGCTGACTTTGGGTCTGTTCTAAAAAGATTTTAAATCTTAAACTTGGTGTCTGCGATTCTCCTGAGTAATTTTAGGACTTGGCAGGCACCACTTTTTATAGGTTGTTAAAATTGCGGCGTTAGCCAATGTTCTGGAGAGTATATTTCTCGCCCGAACCATTTAAGCTCAAGAACAGCTTTCGCCTCACGAATCCGCGAGTAATCTACGAATATGATCAGGAAGATACTGAATTATCTCTAAAATTCTTTGATCTGCAAATCCTAATCATCGACATCTACGACAAAATTGTTTTTGAAGAGACACCAGAAGTTCAGTAATTTCAACCTTACTCTAAACTTGACACCTACTCGAAATTTTGATTCCATGCCACCCCGCCTTTCGCTGATCACTTCAGGGCTAAAAATGATGACATTTCATGAAGTGGCGGTGAGTGATGGACAGTTAATTGTTGCCACTCTAGAAGGCGATTTGCTTAAGATTAGTCTAGATGGAACTGTGACGAAATGGGTGAATCTGGTTCGCTATGGCATTCCAGCCGGAGTGGTGAATATGCAGGGCACGATCGCAGTCACGCTCTCAGCCCAAGAGTCAGGGCATTTCTTGATGCAGGTGTCGCCAGAGGGAAAAATTACCGAGACCGCAGACTTATCCCAATTAGCAGGAGAGTTTGGTGCCCCCTTTGGGATTGCGGCTCATGGGGGCTACTATCCTTACTATTTAGTAGCGATCGTGACCGATGTGACGGGTTCAGGAGGACTGATCGTGCGGGTCACGCCGTCTGGAAAAGTTTCTCAGCTAGTCCAGCTACCCAGTTCACCGTTTAGCATTGCGGCGGCTGGCGATCGCATCTTTGTGACACAAGAAGATGGAAATATTTTGCAAATTTCGCTGACGGGTCAAGTGGAGCCGATCGCAAATCTAATTGAGGCTGGGTTAGGAATACCATTAGCAATTACTAATTCAATTCCTGATTCTCAAGGCACTTGCTTGGTGACTACGAGTATGGGTTGGTTAGTCCAAATTCTTTCAGACGGTGCGCTGTCTCCGCTGGTCAATATTCAAGAGGCTGGGTTTGGGCTACCCACCACGCTGACTGCAATTAATGACAGCTATATTGTGGCAACAATCACAGGAAACTTGCTTCGAGTTGATTAGCCGAAGCAAGTAGCTTCTCAAAGCTCTCTCCTGACAGGCTTTTGCAGAACATCACAAAGCAATAAGAATCGTTGCGAT
>JBBRMC010001043.1:0-1381 GCA_038231055.1 Leptolyngbyales cyanobacterium | reverse complement strand
TTTCATACGGTGTCTCCCTTATCTGAATTCTGTAGGGTTGGGGGTGCAGAACGGATTTTCCCCAGCGTGCTATCCCCAGTTGCGGTTGGGGTTTATCGCTTTCTGATTGTCTCAAAGATGGTGAAATCGTGGGCGATCGCTGATCGACTTCGCTTTGACAAGTTGGAGCGCTAGAAATTGCTCAAGCGGTTGCCTAGCTTGCACCGTGGCGACTAGAATTAAGAAAATAGATCGGAGCGAGCGCAATGATTCTTATTGCTTCGTGATATTCTGCAAAAGCTTATCAAGAGAGAACTCCAGACTAATTTGCTGTCGATCAGAATGATGCCCTGCTACAACAGATTCAATAATAGTTTGAGTCTCTTAAATCTTGAATTCAAATGTTGCTTTTATCATCACTCGTCAAACATCGACAGAGTTGTTTAGCAATTTCTGGTGTGGTCGGCTTGCACTTGACGCTGGTCACATTTAACTTACCGGGTTGGCAATGTCCCATTCGAGCCACCTTAGGAATTCCCTGTCCTGGCTGTGGGCTGTCTCGCGCGATAGCAGCACTCGCTCACGGAGACTGGCAAACAGCACTCACTATTCATGCCTTTGCTCCGATCGCAATCATCGCTTTCTCGATCGTGCTATTGGCTGCATTTCTGCCAAGATCTACCAGAATTCGGCTAGGAAATCGCCTAGAGAAAATAGAACGTCAAAGCGAAATCACCGCACTACTACTCAGTATTTCCCTAATATATTGGCTCGTCAGACTGTTATTTTTTACGAACGACCTCTACCGTTTAGTGATGTAACGTGCTTTAGTGGCGATCGAAGAACATCGAGGAGAACGTATAAATGGTTGCTTCGTCAGGGCTAATGGTTGGGGTCGGATTGATTGCAGTCGTTGCAGCCATCACAAGTCTAGTTTGCCTTGTGCTTGTGCTGATCAAACTGTTTCCAGCTAAGGGAGTTGGGTGGGGCATCTTTGGGATCTTTTGCGGAATCTACACTTTTATTTGGGGCTGGCAAAATGCTGAGGAATATAACATCAAGAATGTGATGATGATTTGGACTGCCGCATTTGCTGCAAACGTGCTTCTGAGAATCCTTGCTGTGCCTACTCGTTAGAGAACCTGAACGTTCTACAGTCATCAACTCTTGCTGTGTTCGATACTTTGAAGAGACAAAAATCGCTGTAAGGTTTGCCCTGTTTGAGCTGTGGGGATTTTGACCTGGAAGGTGAAGTGGAACGATCGCAACGATTCTTATTGCTTTGTGATGTTCTGCAAAAGCCTGTCAGGAGAGAGCTTTGAGAAGCTACTTGCTTCGGCTAATCAACTCGAAGCAAGTTTCCTGTGATTGTTGCCACAATATAGCTGTCATTAATTGCAGT
>JBBRMC010001042.1:0-1381 GCA_038231055.1 Leptolyngbyales cyanobacterium | reverse complement strand
AATCACTTTATTGAATGCAGCGATCGAGCCTTCAAAGTCCTCTAAATCCATCAAGACTTTGCCCTTGCCCGTCCACGCTTCTACATAATTGGGCTTGAGCTTGATGGCTTTGTCATAAGCCGCGATCGCTTGTTTAAACTGTTTCCACTCAGCAAATGTTTCGGCTTTTTTTAACCAACCGACGTGCTGTCCTGAGGTCGCCATAATTTTGATTTACGAAGAACACGTTTGCTAAGTTTACAAATTCTGGGGAACGGCTGTAAAACTCTGATGAAAAACTTTTCTTTTTGGTATGACGGCAGCTTACTTAATGGCAGAACGTTAGAACTGGCGATCGACGATCCCGCCCTAATTTATGGAGCCACTGTTTTTACGACTCTGCGCGTCTATGGCTCGCTCGATCACCCGCTCACTAACTGGACAGAACACAGAAATCGACTGCAATCCAGCCTAGAGACATTCAACTGGTCACAGCCAAACTGGGAGAGAACTCGGCAAGGGGCAGACGTGTTAGCCACTCAATTTCCCGTTCTCAGAATGGTCATCTTTGCAGATGGGCGAGAATGGATCACCGGACGGTCTTTACCACCTGACCTAGCTCAACGTCAGCAAAATGGTATCATCGCCTGGGTTGCAAACTCTCACTGGCAGCGATCGCTCCCTAACCACAAAACCGGAAACTATCTGGCTCCGTGGCTGGCACTTCAACAAGCCCAGCGATCGGGCGCACAGGAAGCCATTCTCACCGACGACGCAGGCAACTGGCTTGAAACCAGCACTGGCAATCTCTGGGGTTGGCGCGACGCTTGGTACACGCCTCCTCTAGAGGCAGGAATTCTCCCCGGAATTTTGAGAAACCAACTCATCCACAACTTGAGATGGCAGAATGAAGAAGTCATCGAAAAACCCTGGAATGCTGAGTTAATCGAGACGTTTGCGGCGATCGCTTACACCAATTGCGTGATGGAAGTGATTCCAATCCACACAATTCTGAGAGATGCCGACTCGCGACTCTATGACCCAACTGATCAGAGTTTTGAGAGATTGAGGGGGCTTTTCTTCACCTAATGCCTCAGAAGATTCTCAGAGTGAGTTAATATTAATTAACATAACAAAACTGAGACTCTCCTCATCCCTAACGCTAGGAGGAATAACGCTGGTGAATAAACGCTGGAGAAACGCAGGACTGTACGCGCTCCTGGCAATCGTTGTCATTGCATTGGCAACCGCATTTTTTGACAAACAGCCCGCTCCAGGAACCACCTGGCGCTATAGCCAGTTTGTCCAAGAAGTTCAAAGTAATAAAGTCGAGAAAGTCAGCATCAGTGCCGATCGCAGCATCGCGCGGGCGCAGCTTCAAGATGGCTCTTATGTTCGGGTT
>JBBRMC010001041.1:0-1389 GCA_038231055.1 Leptolyngbyales cyanobacterium | reverse complement strand
GAAACCCTTCCCGAAACCATCACCCCGCATCTTCAAGGCTGGGTTGCTGGTTGCGATATCTGCCAAGATGTCTGCCCCTGGAATCAGCGCTTTGCTCAAGAGACTGAGGTGAGCGACTTTCAGCCCTATCCTGACAACCTTGCTCCGACTCTCGTTGAGTTAGCTGAGATGACAGATGCGGAGTACGATCGTCGCTTTCCGGCTTCTGCCCTGAGACGGATCAAACCTGAAATGATGCGCCGAAATGCCCGATCGAATTTAGCCCTTAATAGCGTCTCTTCAACGCCTGGGGCATGATAGAGATGGAGTTCACTATTATTAAAAATTTAGAGGAGAAAAACGGTGGCTGCAACCGACTTTAAAGATTATTACTCGCTTTTAGGAGTCCCAAAGACTGCCAGCGTCGATGACATTAAGAAAGCGTTTCGCAAACTGGCACGGCAATATCACCCTGATATGAACCCAGGGGACAAAGCAGCCGAAGCTCGGTTTAAAGAGATTAACGAAGCGTATGAAGTGTTGTCTGATACCGATAAGCGCCAAAAATATGACCAGTTTGGGCAATACTGGCAGCAGGCAGATCGAGCAGGGGCACCCAGAGGTGGAGGACGATCGCCGTTCACAAATACCAGCCCCAGTTTTGATGAATTTGAATTTGGACGCTACGGCAGCTTTGATGAGTTCGTTAATGATCTCCTCGGACGGGCTGCTTCGGGCTATGGGCGCACTGCCGATCCCTTTAGCGGCTATCGCACGTCGCCTAGCGGAGCCGGATTTGGCTCTGACGGTGCCCCAGCCGGGGTAAACCTGGATGTCGAAGCGCCGATTTCGCTGACCTTTTCAGAAGCGTTTAATGGCGCACAAAAACGGTTAAGCATTGGCGGCGAAACCTTTGATGTCAACATTCCCGCAGGTGCCAAAACGGGGACTCGCATTCGGATGCGCGGCAAGGGGCGGTTTAGCCCTCACTACACGAGTCAACGGGGCGATCTCTATCTGATTGTCGAACTCAAGCCGCATTCGTTCTTTCAACTTGACGGAGACAACAATTTAGTTTGTGAAGTGCCGATCGCGCCTGATGAAGCGGTGTTAGGAACTCAAATTGAAGTTCCGACTCCTGATGGCATGGTGAACGTTAACGTTCCTGCCGGAGTGCGATCGGGTCAATCGCTCCGACTGCGCGGCAAGGGGTGGAAAAATCTCAAGAGCGAGAGAACTGATCTGATGATCAAACTAACGATCGTGCCTCCTAAAGAGTTGAGCGAGATCGAGCGAGAATCTTACGAGAAGATCCGTGATAACCGCCGCTCTGATCCGCGTAGTCAGCTTAAAGGGGTCAAGCTCTAGAAGCTGTAGACCGCGTTGAAAACAGAGGACTGGCTCGATAGT
>JBBRMC010001040.1:0-1394 GCA_038231055.1 Leptolyngbyales cyanobacterium | reverse complement strand
GTCTGCCCTGCAATCTCTGCAAAACTCTCAGCAGTCGGCAGAACAAACGGTCAGAGCACAGGCTCTAGATGTTCGCGCTAGCTTAGAGATGGCGCGAGGTCATGCAGAGCAGGCGGCAGAGATTTGGCAACAGGCAGCCGCTTTGTATGACCCATTAGGAAATGTGGATCGATCAACTCTCAGCCGGATTCATCAAGCTCAAGCACTCCAGCGATTGGGATTGAACCGATCTGCGATCGCCATTCTCGATAGTCTGCAAAAAACAATGAGTCAGCAGCCTGATTCGCTCACTAAAGCCGCTGTGCTGCGAATTTGGGGAGACACCTTGCGAATTGCTACCCAATTTACACCCTCCGAGGACGTTACGCGCGAGAGCCTGAAAATAGCACAACGGCTTCAATCTCCTGAGGCGATCGCTGCCGCTTATTTGAGTCTGGGTAACGTTGCCCTTGCCCAAGGCACTCTCAAGCAGGATGAGGGCGATCGTAAAGCGGCTCGAATTCAGTTCAAGGCGGCACTAGATGCCTATCAAAAAGCGGCTGATTCCGCTTCAGTTTTGCTGCGTGCTCAAGCCAATCTAAATGCTCTAAATCTCCTACTGGATACACCAAAAACCTTACTTCCAGGGATTGATCAATGGGCAGAGGCTAAACAGTTATCTGATCAGTTGCTTGCGTCGATCGATCAACTACCGCCAGGACGATCGTCCGTCGCCATTCGAGTGGGATTGGGACGAAGTGCTATTCGCTGGCAACAGCGCCACCCGGTTGATGCACCCAATAGGGCGACAACCGCTCAACTCTTAGCAACGGCAGTGCAGCAGGCGAAGGCACTCAATGACCCCCGCGCGATCGCGAATGCAACGGGGTATTTAGGACGACTCTATGAGCAAGCACAGCAATGGTCAGATGCTCAGACTCTCAGCGAACAGGCATTAGCTCAAGCGCAATCGATCGATGCTGGAGATTTAACCTATCGCTGGCAGTGGCAACTGGGGCGAATTTTGCGCGCTCAGGAACAAGATTCTGCCGCCATTTCTACCTATACCGAAGCCTTCAATACGCTGCAATCGCTGCGACGAGATTTAGTGTCTGTCAACACGGATGTGCAGTTTTCGTTCCGTGAAAGCGTGGAACCTGTCTATCGGCAATTGGTCGATCTTCTACTCAAAGCAGATACTCAGACGAGTTTACGTCAGGCGCGAGAAGTTCTCAAAGCATTACAGTCAGCAGAACTACAAAACTTCTTGCAGTCTGCTTGTCATGAGAGCACCCTACAAGTCGATCGCATTGTCGATGAAAATGACCCAACGGCTGCGGTAATCTACCCGATTATTTTAGACGATCGGTTAGAAGTCATTCTCAAACTGCCCAAGCAACCCGAACTCTATCATG
>JBBRMC010001039.1:0-1396 GCA_038231055.1 Leptolyngbyales cyanobacterium | reverse complement strand
GGATCACATCGGGAATCGCTACAGAAATGACTGCATCTGCGATTCCTTTGGGTCGCCCGATCGTCTTCACAAACGATTGAATAAAGTTTGACTGGTTGGGCGCGTCGGCTGTCGGAGTCTGAAGATTACTGGCGTTGTGCGATTTGAAATCCATAAACAATTCGTTGAGCGCTGGGACGGCTAATCGCTCAATTTGGGCATACTTGCCTTTGCTAAGCCGAGGAGTCTGAACGCTGGTCGTGATCCACGCCCCGATTTTGCCAGTTCCTAGCAGACTTCTGGGTAGCTCGACCACGATCGAATGCACGTTAAACGGAGCCAGCGTGTCTTTAGCTTCACCGGGAGGTCTAAAGGAAACAACCGTCAGCGGCGGACTAGGATTCGGCTGAACTTGATAGTTACGATCGGGCAAAATCTTAAAAAATTGCTCCAGATCAAAGAAGAAGGGATCTTTGCGTTCTCCTACAAAAACCTTGATGCCCTTCTTGGTAAAAAATGTCTGATTCAAGGCTCCGATGCCTGTTGCACCAAGCAGTTTTGACTGAGTGCCCACCTGAGCGGGGCGACCCGGCCCAAACACCGACACCGTTTGCTTGCGCCCTCGACCATTCACCCGAAACTGAAGCACTAGATCTTCAACGTTGTCGCCCGTCTTATCGATCTTAAATTGATAGAGAACAGCAGGGTCAAACGGTCTAACCTCACCGTGAGTGATCAGGGGGTCAAAGTCCATCGCTAACACGACTTTGCTGGGATCACTCGGACTCTCAAACACAAATAGATCAGTCAAGTCGGCAGCAGTGAGCTTGTTAGCTAAAAACGTGGTGTCTTGGTGATCTGAAGCCCTGGCGGGAAAAGCGGTTAAAACCATCGTCAGCAAGACGATCGCACAGATTCCAGTGGTGCGAAACAAACCTTTAGCCAATCGTTGAATGAAAGAAACGATCGGATTGAGAATAGATGTGTCTAGAAGAGATGCGCGTCTGTCAGCCAGAGCATAAGTGCTACCCCGGACATTGATTCTCATAATGACTTTCCTTAAAACTCTTTGTCCTGAATGTGAGCCTGACGCTAGTGTTAAAACTGCTTGCAAGCCGACATACGCAGGGGTATACGCGCACAAACTCAAATCGGATCTGTGAACCATCAAGAGATCACGCGATGTGCAACCAATTTGCCCTCTTCGCGCAACCTACCGTGTACACACAAGTCCTCGTCGCTTCGTTTGAGTCGGCTTATGCCCCCCTAAATCCCCCAAAATTGGGGGACTTTGAACAAGATAAATGGCTTGACCTCTAAAACCTCGTTTCATCTCAAAGTCCACCAGAATGGGGGATTTAGGGGGCGAAAGGTTTTGGCAATGACGGATCGGATCAACTTGTGTGTACACGGTAGC
>JBBRMC010001038.1:0-1397 GCA_038231055.1 Leptolyngbyales cyanobacterium | reverse complement strand
TTAGAATCGTCACTCGCAGGGGTGATTCAAGGGATGCTAGTGTTGTTTGTGCTGTTGGGACGAGGGGTGAGCGAAGCGCTTCGTAAACCTTCCATCAATTCGCCTTCATGAGTGGATAATAGTCTTTGTTGGATCAATACGTTGCAGGTCAAATCAAGGGGAGTGTGGGGTGTGGAGTGTGGAGTGTGGTGAATGAAATCTTCTGTAGTACTTTGATCGAGTCGTAACTTATGGATACTGTTCAATTAGCTCCTATTTTAGCGACGGCGATCGCGACTTCTACGCCTCTCGTGTTTGCCTGTCTGGGCGAAACCATTGCCGAACGGGCTGGGGTGATCAACCTCTCTGCCGAGGGTACCATTTTGCTTGGCGCGATGACCAGCTTTGCGGTCGCCAAAACCCTCGAAGGATCGGGAACAGTGCCTAGTCTCCTCGCCGGATTTGTCAGCGCGGCTGTAGTGGGAGCCGCGATCGCGTTTATCGTCGCCTTAGGAACGTTGACGCTCAAACAGTCACAAGTTGCGATCGGGTTTGTGTTGGCATTATTAGGAGCCAATTTATCGTCGTTTTTGGGCAATTCTTTTGTGAGAATTCCCGGTCCAACGGTGCCGAGTTTCAAAATTCCGGGTTTGCAAAGCCTTCCCGTTTTAGGGAATCTTTTGTTTCAAAGTGACTTGCTGGTGTATCTCAGCTATGCCGCGATCGCTCTCGTTTGGGTCTACTTCTATCGCACTCGTGCGGGATTGATGCTGAGAGCAATCGGAGAGCAACCCAACGCCGCCTTTGCGAGAGGAACCAATGTCGTCAAAATGCGCTACATTTACACGCTGATTGGGGGAGCCATGATGGGATTCGCGGGAGCCGCTTTTTCTCTCGACTTTAAAGCGGGTTGGAGTCACATGCACACGGCAGGATATGGCTGGGTTGCATTAGCAATCGTTATCTTCGGCGGTTGGAATCCTCTGCGAGTTGCGTTGAGTTGTTATTTGTTTGGGATTTTACAATCCTTGGCGAGTGTTGCTCAAAGTACGATTCCTGCAATTCCGTCTCAAGTGTTTAACGTTGCTCCGTTCGTGTTGATGATTCTATTGTTAGTGTTGACCTCTAGTGATTGGGTAGAGCGATTGTTAAAGCTGTTGCCCTCACCGCTCGATCGCACTGTCTCAGAAATGATTCGCAGTACGCCACCTGCCGCACTAGGCAAGGTTTTTGAGCAAGATTAATAGGTGTCGCTGAATTCGGTTATCGATTGAGCAACGCCTTTATGAGCAGCGATCGCACTTGCCACATTTAAAATCCGTCGCCTCATCTCCGAATCCAAACGCCCGTAGCAAAAAGCTCCAGCGACAGCCCCGCGTTTTAAGATAGTCTCGCATCGGTTGCGTTGAGTTAGACTG
>JBBRMC010001037.1:0-1402 GCA_038231055.1 Leptolyngbyales cyanobacterium | reverse complement strand
CGCCGATGATGAAGCGTGGCTTGCCCAGCTCGAAGTCACCGAACGAGAACGCACTGGAATTTCGACCCTGAAGGTTGGATATAGCAAGACCTTTGGCTACTACATCAGCATTTCTCGATCGAAAGCCGATCAAGTTCCTAATGAATACGATCGTAAGCAAACCCTCGTCAACGAAGAACGCTACATCACCACAGAACTCAAAGAGCGAGAAAATCGCATTCTCAACGCCCGTAAAGAACTGGGACATTTAGAATACGAAATTTTTGCAGGACTCCGATCGGAAGTTGGTGAACAAGCCGAACTGATTCGCACCGTTGCCCGTGCGGTCGCCGCCGTCGATGCCCTCGCTGGGTTAGCCGAAGTCGCAGTTTATCAAGGCTATAATCGCCCCGATCTGGTTGAAGGTCGCCAGCTCAGCATTTCAGACGGTCGTCATCCCGTTGTCGAACAGTCGTTGCCTGCGGGATTTTTCGTCCCTAACTCGGCAGAACTGGGAAATCAAGAATCCTCTGATCCCACGCCCGATCTAGTTGTGTTGACAGGTCCAAATGCCAGTGGTAAAAGCTGCTATTTGAGGCAGATTGGGCTGATTCAACTCATGGCACAAGTGGGAAGTTTTGTCCCTGTACAGTCGGCAACGTTGAGTATCTGCGATCGCATCTTCACCCGCGTCGGTGCAGTCGATGATTTAGCGACCGGACAATCGACCTTCATGGTCGAGATGAATGAAACTGCCAATATTCTCAACCATGCCACGGCTCGATCGCTAATCCTGCTCGACGAAATTGGACGAGGGACGGCAACCTTTGACGGGCTATCAATCGCCTGGGCAGTAGCAGAACATCTTGCAACTGAAGTTCACGCCCGAACCATCTTTGCCACTCACTATCACGAACTCAATGAGTTAGCCTCGATTTTGCCCAACGTTGCTAACTATCAGGTGATGGTAAAAGAGATGCCCGACCAAATCATCTTTTTGCACAAAGTTCAGCCCGGAGGAGCCGATCGCTCCTATGGCATCGAGGCAGGGCGACTGGCAGGCTTACCATCGTCCGTGATTCAACGAGCGCGACAGGTGATGAGCCAGATTGAGAAACACAGCAAAATCGCTGTCGGGCTTCGCAAAGGCGGACGCGGAGACAAAAATAGTGGACAATCTGAACCTGCTCACGACCCGACTCAGCAGCTAGAAATTGGACTTTAGGATCGTGGATTAAATAACCTGTAAGACGTGTGAGCGTCTTCTGCCCTCCCTCACGAAGCTACCGTGTACACACAAGTTGATCCGATCCGTCATTGCCAAAACCTTTCGCCCCCTAAATCCCCCATTCTGGTGGACTTTGAGATGAAACGAGGTTTTAGAGGTCAAGCCATTTATCTTGTTCAAAGTCCCCCAATTTTG
>JBBRMC010001036.1:0-1407 GCA_038231055.1 Leptolyngbyales cyanobacterium | reverse complement strand
TTGTCGAAGCTCGGCATGGTTGAGATCAACGCCCGTCAGGTCGGTGCTGCTCAGGTCACTGCTCGTTAAGTTAGCTTGCTCTAGATTCGCCTCGGTCAGAATGGCATGGCGCAGATCGGCTCGGCTCAGGTTAGCTTGACTAAGGTTGGCATAGCGTAGTTTGGCATCTCCCAAATTGGCATTGCTGAGGTTAGATCCCCGAAGGTCAGCCCCACTCAGATCCGATCGCGTCATTTCTGCTTTAATTAACTCTGCCTGTATGAGCTTTGCTTCTCGCAAATCGGTCATGGTGAGATTGGCAACATTCAGAATTGCACCATTGAGTTTGGCATTGCTGAGGTTAGCACCATTAAGTTTGCTAACACTAAGGTTTGCATAACTTAAATCAGCGTGGCTCAAATTCACTCCGGCAAGATTGGCGACGCTCAGATCAGCCCGGTTGAAATTTGCGCCGCTGAAGTTTGCGCCGCTGAAGTTGACCTCTCTTAAATTCAGGGCAGAAAACTCTCGAGTTCCTGCGGCATATTGGTTTAGAACTTCCTCAGCTTTCATCTACAGTTTTTGACTAATATCCCCAGGATTGGGGAGCGGCTTGGTGTTAGCGTACCCGGATTTAGAGCAGAATTAGCCTTGAGGTTTTGCACACAAGTTGGATGGAACGCTATGAAAATCGGGATCGTGGGTCTGGGGTTAATTGGGGGATCGCTGGGGCTAGACTTGCGATCGCTCGGTCATCAAGTTTTAGGAGTCAGTCGGCAAGAACGAACCTGTGACATTGCTGTAGCCAGAGGTGCAGCCGATGAAGCCGTTACAGATTTAGCGCTGTTGGCAGACACAGACGTGATTTTCATCTGCACCCCACTGGCACACATCCAAAAGACGGTTTCTCAGCTAATTCCGCATATTTCTCTAAAGACAATATTAACGGATGTTGGGTCGGTAAAAGCCGCGATCGTGCGAGAAATTACTCCCTTATGGCGTAATTTTGTAGGAGGGCACCCGATGGCGGGAACGGCTGAAAGCGGCATCGAAGCCGCACAACACGGTCTGTTCGCAGGAAACCCTTATGTGTTGACACCGACCGAAACTACGCCCTCAGAAGCGATCGCGCTGATCGAATCGATTATTCGACCCCTGCAAGTGCGGCTTTATCAGTGTCAGCCCGACGAGCACGATCGAGCAGTTGCCTGGATTTCTCACTTGCCTGTGATGGTGAGCGCAAGTCTGATTACTGCCTGTCTAGGCGATGATGATCCCACCTATCTGAAACTTGCTCAATCTCTAGCTAGCTCTGGGTTTCGAGATACCAGTCGAGTGGGCGGTGGCAACCCCGAATTAGGGCTGATGATGGCACGATATAACCGCGACGAAGTGCTGCGATCGCTCCGAGCTTACCGGGAAACGCTT
>JBBRMC010001035.1:0-1415 GCA_038231055.1 Leptolyngbyales cyanobacterium | reverse complement strand
GCGTCGCCTCGCTCTAGCGGTGCAGTTAATTCGTCAACCCAGCATTTTGCTGCTCGATGAGCCGACCGCAGGGTTAGACTGGTCTATGCGCCGACAGTTGGTGAGCCTGTTATCCAAGTTAAAAGCGCACTGGAACCTGCTGGTGGTGTCGCACGATGCGGGAGATATGTTAGCGATCGCCGACCAATGTTGGACTCTTAACCAGGGAGAACTCACCGCAGTAGACCCCGAAACGCTCAAAGCATCTGGGGAGCCGCAACTTATTTCTTAAGGGACGACGATGAAGGATGAAGAAGACCGACCCACGTTGCCAGACCTGGCTGATTTGTGGAAAGAAACGATGGACTGGCAGCCTGACGCACGTCAACACGCCCAGTTTCAGACCTTTTATGAGTTGATTTTAGAGAGCAACCGCCAACTCAACCTGACTCGAATTACAGAACCCTCCGAGTTTTGGGAAAAGCACTTGTGGGATTCTCTTCGGGGAATTTTGCGGTTACTTCCGTCTCCAGTGTCGTCTTTTCGCGCCATCGATATTGGCACAGGTGCCGGAATTCCGGGGGTGCCTGTCGCGATCGTGCGACCCGACTGGACGGTGACGCTGCTGGACTCAACCCGCAAAAAAATCAGCTTCGTTCAAGGTGCGGTAGACATTCTCAAGCTAGAAAACGTTAAAACAGCGGTCGATCGAGTCGAGCAAGTCGGACATGATCGTTATCATCGCGAACATTACGATCTGGGACTGATTCGAGCCGTCGCAACTGCCTCGGTCTGTGCAGAATATACGCTACCGTTGCTCAAGGTAGGCGGGCTTGCCATTCTCTATCGAGGACAGTGGACAGACGAAGAAGCCCAAGGATTAGCGATCGCCGTCGAGCAGTTAGGAGGCACGATCGAGGCGACTGATGCTTTTGTGACTCCGCTCACTCACAGCACTCGCCACTGCATTTATCTCCGCAAAATCGCTCCCACCTCGACGATGTTTCCCCGCACGATCGGAATTCCCACGCAAGATCCGCTCTAGACTCACCCACAGCAAGAGTTTTGGGCACAGACTAGCGGATCACCTGTTTCTATCTGAATTGTGGTGTGTTCAATGCCGAAGCGATCGTGCAACTCTCGTCCAATTCTGGCTAAAAAGGCATCATCTGGGCATCCACTGGGCATCACTAAATGGGCAGTCAGCGCTGTCTCAGTCGTGCTCATCGCCCAAATGTGTAAATCGTGAATGGCAGCCACACCCGGCGTTTCAATCAGATAAGTGCGAATGGCGAGTGGCTCAACCCCTTGCGGTACAGCATCTAGCGCCAAATTGGTAGAGTCGCGCAGCAGATTCCAGGTGCCCACGAAAATAACGGCGACGATCACAAGACTAATCACCGGGTCAAACCAGAGCCAGCCCGTCGTGAGTATTG
>JBBRMC010001034.1:0-1415 GCA_038231055.1 Leptolyngbyales cyanobacterium | reverse complement strand
TCAAATGCATCAGCAAAAAGAAAGGCTGAAACAGATCTTTGATACTGCCGTGGATTGGGAAGAAGGAATCACAAGACTCGGAGACTGGTTAGCAGACGCAGAAACAACGTTTAAAACCAGTGTGGCCACGATAGACCGATGGCTGGAAGAAGTCGCAAACTACTTTGAGCATCGAACCACTAGCGGGGTAGTCGAGGGCATTAACAACAAACTCAAGTTGATTAAGCGCTCTGGCTATGGGTTCAGAAACTTCGCTAATTTTGAGTTGCGATGTCTAATTTGCTGGCATCTGGATTTTAGTTCTGCATAGTTCACCCGATAGACCCATTCATTTTGGGCAGTGTAGGGATGCTGCTGATATTGGGGCTATTAGCAGCAACAAATCCTAAGCCAGAAGCCTATGCGGAATATGTTGCTCGGAAACTGAAGCAAACAACTTGTCAGAAAAAGAATCTTCCAACCCTGACTCAAGTGTCTTGTGCTTCGCTTTCTATATTTCCCCATCGGGTGTCTGAGCAAATTTTACAGAGCTACATTTATCAAGAAAAACACACTCTATATAGTGTTTACTCGATCGAAACCTTGGGACTGAGGGATCGGAGTATCGGCATTGCCGGACAATTTTTTGATTCCAGTTCGTTCGTTCTCGATAGATAGATATAGGATGAAGGCAGCTTTGAGTGACACGGCTGTGTCCATCCGTTTGACGCGCTTGAGCACTTGTTTCCCGCCTTCACCTTCAACCCCCACATTCATTGTCATCTAACAACGTTGCAGTTTCTGAATAGCCCTGGCGCGATCACTCACCTTCGAAAGCTGTGATCTCGTCCTAGCTGGAGCAGCGTCAGACACGCCTCCGTTTCCGCTTTGAGCGACCCTTGCGGTATCTGCGGAGCAGCGCTCGTTTGGACATCAGTGCTGGTGTATCCCGGGAGCCTATAAAAGAATTCGCGGTTAAATGTGCCAAACGGTCGCTCCACGATCCCACCATCTGACGGTTTGCGTCGCAAACATAAACCAATAGGGCGAATGCATACGTTTCTTAACACACTATATCTAGCGAATCTAGACTTCGGTAACACTAAAGTGAAGGTCAGACATTCTCAATAAGCACTTGTTGATGAGAATATTCGCAATAAATTGCCTCATAACTCGCCCTATTGAGATATTAAGAAACGTATGCGTTCGCCCTACATAAACCAATCCCTAATTTCGTTGCCACTTGCTTAATATGCTATGATCTAAAATCATTTCCCACCATGCGTGTACAAGGTATTGCGGTAAGCCATAGGTTCCCCCAACTGCTGTAACTTAGATCTTGCACCCGCCTTTTTGCTGCGTTTTCGTCCCGCCCGTGAATGGAATTCCGGGCTAGCCTTGCGAAGTCCGTTGAAACGGACTGAATCCCTCAAACC
>JBBRMC010001033.1:0-1419 GCA_038231055.1 Leptolyngbyales cyanobacterium | reverse complement strand
TGGAAAGCCCTCGCTAGGTTGCACAGACTCACGCCTCAGAATCGAGTGCATGAACCGCAACCTTACGGGACAGATGGGCGGCTTTGGGGGTTTGCTCCGCGTAGCGGCTTCGTCCAACCCGCCAATCAACCGGAATTGCAATAGCCCGCTTCGCGGTCAATTGCAATCCGGTTATTGGCAACGTTAGGCATCAGAACCCGCAGCGACCCACGCATACATCCGCTCCATCAACTCACCAATGGGAAGGGATGCTATGTCACCCGGAGAAAATCCTTCAGCGGTCAGCGCGTTGTAGTCCTCAGTCATAAACTGAGTAAAGGCAGCCTCAATCTTTGCAGTACCAGCAGCCTTCGCTAGACAAACGCTTTTCAACCAATTTCGAACAACGCCGATTACTCTGTACGGGATGTCGGAGTGGCACTCAATATCAGAGCCAGAGAGATCAGATATTGCCGCCTTGTAACGATGCAGTTTCGCCTCCAGTACCAGAGTCTTCTTTTGCGACATTCCATCTGCGCCGAAAAACCGTCCGCCGAAATCAAGCCCCAACTCAAACGGCATGTTCAGCCGATATAGCTCACCAACCTCAGCCGCTTCGCTCCTTGATAGGTCATGAATGGAATACTTAGAATCTCGGATCAATTCAACAATCTTTGCGAGTCTGGATTCGCCTGAATCAGCGCGCTCAAGCGCGATTCTCGGAAACATCCCCAAGTATATTATTGTAAAAAGCAAAGGCCTAAGTAGAGGGAGATATTTTTCATCAAACGGGCAGTTGACGAAAACATTCTTCTCAAAACTCATTTTCATCACTTCTTATCGCGGGGCGGCAGAGGATCATTACCATAGCTACGCTTATCCTTGATCGTACCGTCGCGACCATGAATGTACAACTCAGTACCAACTTTCTTAGCTGCCGTTCGCCCATAGTCGACCGCTTGCTGTTGGGTGTCGAACGTTTTAGACGCGCGCGTAGACCCTGCGTTCTTAACAGCCCAACCGCCAGATGAGCTTGGCACAACATGTTTACTAGGCTTAGACATGAGCAACTTCCTTTCAAATTCAAACGTTTGGGGAAAACCTATGACAAGGGCGTTGTCACCAGGCAGCAAGCGCATCATACTAGCATTCACCGAAGTTGGCGAACTGTGCACGACGCCATTGCACTGATGCCTAACCATTCTACAAGGACTTCCCCGAGGGTCAAGAGATCTGTTCTGTATTCGTTGGGTTTTCCTTCAATAGCCGGCTGTTTGGCTGTTGGTTATTGGTGGCCAAATTAAATCCATTGAATCCCGATGCGTGTGAGGAGGAAGGTGCGGTGCGACAGAGAACAGACTGCACATCTACAAACGGCCTTGTTGCGCGGGGGTGCTGCGCGGGCCCAGATAAGAACCGCTCAGTTGGGCTCCATTCGCT
>JBBRMC010001032.1:0-1424 GCA_038231055.1 Leptolyngbyales cyanobacterium | reverse complement strand
AGTTTGCGAATCGATCACAATCCCTGTTGTTCTAACCACTCATTCGTCATTCCCGTCTGCGTTGCTAACGTCTTCGACAAGCGCCAAAAGCCTTTGCGACTAATGCCTGTCAAAATCGCGTGACGCTTACTCGTCCCCAACTTGAGCAAGTTAGTAATGCGCGTTCTCGGTCTGCGCCACTGTTTCCAGTAGCACATCCGAATCCGTCGCCTCAGCCAACCGTCTAGCTCTTCAATCGGAGTGTAATGCTGGGAAATGCCAAAGTAGTTCATCCACCCTCGCACGTATCGGTTCAAGCGCACAAATCGCTCTGCCATTGAGACTCCCCAACTGCGAGAGGTTAACCCTCGCAATCGATGTTTGAAGTCTTGCAGAGCTTGGTTAGATGCGAAAATGCGAATCCCTCGGAAGGTAAATCCGAGAGAGTTCAACTCTTCGATCTTAACCACTCGACTCTTTTCCCGATTCACTTTGAGCTTCAGCGTTTGAGTCAAGTAACGGCTAATCTTTGCCATCACTCGCCGCCCTGCCCGTCTGCTTTTGACTAAGATTACTAGGTCATCCACATAGCGCACAAAGCGATGCCCTCTTGCCTCTAGCTCTTTGTCCAAATCATCCAACAGGATGTTGGACAACAAAGGTGAAAGCGGAGACCCTTGAGGAGTCCCCCATACAGTTGGCTCAACGGTGCTCCCAACCAGCACACCGGCTCTCAGGTAACGACCGATTAACCTCAAAAGCACCTTATCGGAAACTTTTCGAGCCACGCGGGACATCAAGACATCGTGATTGACCGTATCAAAGAATTTCTCCAGATCCAAGTCAACTGCGATACGATGCCCTGCTTTGACCATCGTTTTCACCTGTTGGATTGCTCCATGAGCCGAACGGTGTGGTCGGCTGCCATAGCTTGACTCCGAAAAAGCGGGGTCAAAAATCGGCGTAAGCACTTGCAAGATGGCTTGTTGGATCACTCGGTCTACGACACAAGGAACCCCCAACTTACGCTCTCCCTTGCCTCGCGGCTTAGGAATCACCACCCGTCGCACTGGGCGCGGTTGGTAGCTGCCATTCAGTAAGGATTGGCGAATCTCTTGCCAATGTTCGCGGGCATAGGCAGGACAGTCTTCCAAGCTCATCCCGGCACTGCCGGGAGCGCCTTTGTTCGACTTGACCCGTTGCCATGCTTTGCGAACATTGTTGCGCTCGATGATTCGCGTCATCACGTTGTCTAAGGCTGGCTCTTTGTCAGCACGCCAAACCACATCTCCCCCAGCCGGGTTCATCGACGAGTCTGAGTTGCTCATCGCGCCTCCTTAGTTCGTTCATGTTCAGCCCTTCGTCCTGTGGGACTACTATGGCTACTATGACTTCTGCTCAATCCCCAAGAGCGTTGCCGCTGAAGGTGCTGTTTGTACCTCCGT
>JBBRMC010001031.1:0-1426 GCA_038231055.1 Leptolyngbyales cyanobacterium | reverse complement strand
TATAGAACCCATTTGAGATCTAGTTCAGGGCTAATCGTTTAAGCATGAGTCGAACAAAGCAAAGATTGACCTTAGCGGTCGCATTCTCCAATGTTCTCTCAAAGTTCTTAACCAGGCTTTTACAGCGCTCCATCCAAGCATTTGAGCGCTCTACAACCCAACGAGCCGCCACGGGAACAAAGCCCGATTTTCCTTCGGCTTGTTTCTCGGCTTTCGAGGGCTTGGGGGAGAGTTCAAACCGAATCTTCGTCATAATTTGAGGATAGATCAGCTTTAATGCTTTGGTGAGGGTATCAGGGTGGTAGCCGTGGTCAAGCAGAATCGTAATCTTGGGAATATTCACAGGCTTTGACTTGAAGTACTCGATGTTGAGTTCCAGCATTTCAATCAATCCACCGTCGTCCGAGACATTCGCTTTCGTGCAGTGGGTGAAGAAGGGGAATCCTAACGTATCGACCGCGAGATGTCGTTTAATCCCATTCGTCGATTTGTAAAAACAGAAGCCTTTGGAGTCCACACTGGCGTTGCAGGTATTCTTCACCGCTTGCGAGTCAATCAGGAGCAATCTCGTCCACTTTGGGTTTTTTTGACCTGTTCGCGCACCTGTTCATGGAGCGCATCGCGGATGGAGACTAGCACGCCTTCAGCGCGCCACTGCTTGTAGTACCAGAACACCGTGGAGTAGGGCGGCAAGTCTTTGGGCAGGTCGCCCCAATTACAGCCGTTCTTGAGTTGATAGAAGATGCCATCCAAGATTTCTCGCTTCGTCCAATTCGGGGGTCTTGTTTTCTGTTTCTGGGGCAGAAGTGGCTCGATGATTTTCCACTCTAAGTCGGTTAAGCTGCTGGAGTAGGGCATTTTTGATCACCCTACTCCCATCAATCAACAGATGTCCAATGGGTTCTATATGGTTTCAACAATTAATTTCGTAAAAACTATATAAACTGTTTATACGATATTTACTATATGCGCTGCCTGTCACCTCAGAATCTCAAAGACCTCACTGGTGAGGGTTTCCATTTCTTCGATCGCGGCTGAGGCTTTCCCGCCGAAGTCATGGACAGTTTGTCCAAACACAGCTGACTGCCGATAAACCTGCCGATGCCGAAGCTGAGCTTTAGCGAGTTCAATACCAAACTCTGGTAGCACCTCTAGAGTCTCTTGAGTCAGTGTCGTGTTTGGCTGACCTTGGTTACGAACCTTCAACCCTTCATTGAGGTCACTGACGTTAGCAATTACCTGACGAATCCCCACTGCCACCCACATATCGAGTGGAGAGGGGATAAGTGGAACCAGGACTAAATCTGCAATCAGCAGCGCACTCTGCTGCACTGGTGAATCAGCCGCTGGTGGGCAGTCGATGATGATGTATAGCGATCCTAAATCAGTTGTAAGATAAAGGTCGAGTAGGTCGTGACTCTTGATG
>JBBRMC010001030.1:0-1427 GCA_038231055.1 Leptolyngbyales cyanobacterium | reverse complement strand
CAGCAATTGCAAATTAGGAAATAGATGACAAAAAGCGAATGATCATGTAGTGTAAAGGCCATCAAAACCAAGGGGGAAAAGATGACCAAAGCACTCAAAATGAGTAATATTGTGAAAAAGTTCAAGGAATCGTGGTCTGGCCTGCGGGACATCCGCAAAAAGAGTAATCGGTTGACCTATCCAATGGCCGAAATTGCGTTGTCGGCCTTTTCAGTGTTCTTCATGCAATCACCATCATTTTTGTCCCATCAAAGAGATATGGAAGAGAAAAAGCGGGGCAATAATGCGCGCAGTCTCTTCCAGATCGAAACGATTCCATGTAACCAGCAAATCCGCAACGTACTGGACCCTGTAAAGCCGGACGAAATCAGTGCTGAGTTCTTTTGGCTGGTTGAAGAACTAGAGCAAGCGGGTCACCTAGCCAGCTACAACTGGTTTGAAAAGACCAAGGCCATTGCGTTGGATGGATTAACTTACCACTGATCGACCGAGATTCATTGTGAGACCTGTTCGACGCGCAAGGATAGCCAAGGGACGCTCCATGATTATCATCAGGCGTTGCTGCCGGTGATTGTGAAACCGGATTGCCCGCAAGTGTTAGCTTTACCCCCGGAATTGATTGTCCCCCAGGATGGGCATGAGAAGCAAGATTGTGAGCGTGCCGCCTCGAAACGGTGGCTGACGAAGCATAAAGCGAACTTTGCCCCTTTCACGATTACCTATTGGGGGGATGATCTCTATGCCAATCAACCCTTATGTCAGCAAATTATTGAAGAAGCGCAGCAATTTTTTCTCTTTGTCTGCAAACCTGACTCGCCTAAGACCTTGTATGCGGAAGTCGCTTTACTCGAAAAAGTTGAGGGTGGCCTATCGACTCGCCAAGTCCGCCCCTGGAATGGCCGGAACCATGAACTTTGGACTTATCGCTGGGCCAGCCAACTCCCGCTCCGTGCAGGCGAGGACGCACTTTTCGTCAACTGGTGTGAGTTACAGATCACCCATGCACAAAGTGGTGATTCGCTTTTCCTCAACACCTGGATTACCAACCAGCGGTTGACTTCGCAGAACATCACGGCCGCTTGTCATCTTGGTCGCACACGATGGAAAATCGAAAATGAAGCCATCAATGTGCTCAAAAATCAGGGCTATCATCTGGAACACAATTTTGGTCATGGCGACCACCACTTATCCGCCACGCTTTTTGCCCTTAACCTGCTCGCATTTCGACTCACACTGCGCTCTATCTTGCGCATGGATCCTATCGGCGCATTCGCCATGAACTTGTGAAGCGGATTACCTTTTTCGATGATTTAAGAGCATTAACTCGATACATGCTTTTCGACTCCTGGGAATCCCTTTTCGCCTTCATGATTGACGGGCTGGAAATCGATCCTATTCCCATCTAATTCTCTAATTTGCAATTGCTG
>JBBRMC010001029.1:0-1431 GCA_038231055.1 Leptolyngbyales cyanobacterium | reverse complement strand
TTTCTATCTAAAGTGGATGTCAGGACGTGATCGTATCAATTATTTCTTGCGCGATCGGGTCTCGGCTAACGGGTTGCCCCTTACGATCGAACAAAAATGTACCAATTTTGAGAGACGCATCTGCATATTTTTTAACGTAGTTCGTCGCTTTTTGACTGATTAATTCTGCTAAATCAGAAAACACCTGATCTGCTAATCCCAGTTGAATAAGCTGCTGATGGGCATCATCGGCAGTCTTGGCATTGAGAACTCGGTGGGCTGCTTCTAAACTGCCGCCCGATCGAATGACAGCCGCGCTAATGATTTCTAGTTTTGCGTCTGCTAAATGGCTTGACGTGTTGAAAATTCCGCCTGCCAGCTTGATTAATTTGCCTTGATAGCCCAATAGCAACACCGATCGAGCGTGATGTAATCCGGCTTCGACGAGTAGAGCACCAAGCCAGTTTCCGGTAGGCACGATCAGGGATTCGGGAATGGTTAATCGTTGAGCAACCTGCTGACCACTGCTGCCAATGCAAAACACGAGATCGGGTGACTCACGGGCTTTTTGCTGCAAAATAGCTCGAAATTCTTCTAAATGATCGGCGGCTGATAGCGGCTGAGAAATGCCGCTCGTCCCCAACAGGGATAAGCCTTCTAGAATGCCAAATGCCTCGTTTGAGGTGCGTTGAGCCAGTTGACGACCTTCGGGCAAAATAATCCGCACAATGGCGGTTTTATCAGCAGGGATCAGAGGTAAAAGATTGGCATCAAATAATCGTTGGGCATAGCGATAAATCGCTGCTTCGCCTGTGATGGTGCGTCCGAGTCCTTCACCTGCTTCTAAGATTAATGGTTGTAATTGTCGATCGAAGAGTCTGACCCATGCCCAAATCGGTGTATTGCGAGTCAGATCAAGATTGTCGCCGGGGTCGCTGAGGGTGACAGCCAAAGCGCTACTTTCATCCAATGCAGCGATTTGTTGAATGGCAATGTCAGCCGTTCCGGGGAGAATATCGAGTCCGATCGTGGTGCGTCGATCATCCCGACTCAACAAATGGAGCAGTGCAGCCTTTGCAGAGGCAACCGCAAAAACGGGTAAGGTGTAGCCAGACTGAGCCATAGTCAAGACGTAAGAGACAGACTCTCACAGTATGCGCGATCGTTTCTAGTATCATCATCGAACTATTTTGCTCATCTGGGTCGGAGTCTGCGATCGCACGTCATGACATTGCCGCTCGTTAGTCCTTGCAGTCTCTACACTCGGCACGATCGTTATAATCAGAATACTTGACTATCAACCCGTTCACTATCACTGGAACGCATTATGGCAACCACAAAAATCAGAAAGACTCCAGGGGTTTGTGATGGAGCCGCTTGCATCGGTCGAACACAGATCCCCGTGTGGAAATTAATTGCTTTAGACTTGCAGGGATGCTCAGACTTAAACTT
>JBBRMC010001028.1:0-1435 GCA_038231055.1 Leptolyngbyales cyanobacterium | reverse complement strand
TGAGCAGCCAGCGGCTAAAAAAGTGATCGCCAATCCGCGAACGAGTCCGATCGTCGCATCAAATCACAACATTTCGCTAGACCAGTCTCTCACCTACCTCCCCGGAGTCGGACCCAAAAGTGCTGAAAAATTGGCAAAACTGGGGCTGCTCACCGTGCGAGATATGCTTTATTACTACCCGCGAGATCACCTCGATTATGCGCGTCAGGTCACGATCAGAGAGCTAAAAGCAGGCGAAACCGTAACCCTGATCGGCACGGTGAAAAGCTGTAGCTGCTTTACCAGCCCGCGCAACAATAAGCTAACGATCGTCGAACTTGTGATTCGCGACTCGACCGGGCAGATGAAAATCAGTCGCTTCTTTGCTGGAACTCGCTACAGCAATCGGGGTTGGCAAGAACAGCAAAAGCGTCAATATCCAGTTGGGGCAGCGATCGCCGCATCGGGGTTTGTCAAAGAAACCAAGTTTGGCATGACGTTAGAAGATCCCGATTTAGAGATTTTGGGACAAGCTGACGACGAGATCGACTCATTGACCGTCGGGCGAATTGTGCCGATTTATCCGCTCACTGAGGGCGTTGGGGCAGATTTGGTTCGACGGACGATGACGACAGCCTTAGGAGCGGTCGATCGCCTACAAGAAGCTTTGCCCAAAGGCTTGCGTGACGAATATGGACTGATCGGTCTGGCGGAGGCGATTTCTCACATTCACTTCCCGCCTGACAGTGACGCGCTAGAAGCTGCCCGTCGCCGCCTCGTCTTTGACGAATTTTTTTATCTGCAATTGGGTTTGCTCAACCGCCGCAAAACTCAGCAGCAAATCCAAGCGAGTGCTGTAGTTGCCCCAACCGGAAAGCTCATCGACGACTTCTACAAACAACTGCCGTTTGACCTGACGAACGCTCAAAATCGAGTCATCAACGACATTCTGAATGATCTGCAAAAAACCGTCCCCATGAATCGCTTAGTGCAAGGCGATGTGGGATCGGGGAAAACTGTGGTCGCCGTGATCGCTCTTTTAGCGGCGATTCAGGCGGGCTATCAAGGGGCATTGATGGCTCCGACTGAGGTGTTATCAGAACAGCACTATCGGAAGTTGGTCGGTTGGTTCAATTTGCTGCATTTGCCCGTGGAGTTGCTGACAGGCTCGACTAAAGCGGCAAAGCGTCGCGAGATTCACGCCCAGCTCGAAACTGGAGAATTGCCCCTACTCGTCGGCACTCATGCTCTGATTCAAGACACGGTGAACTTCCATCGGTTGGGCTTAGTCGTGATAGATGAGCAGCACCGCTTTGGCGTTCAGCAACGGGCAAAACTTCAGCAAAAGGGCGAGCATCCCCATGTGTTGACGATGACCGCAACGCCGATTCCCCGGACGCTGGCATTGACCCTTCACGGCGATTTAGATGTCAGTCAAATCGATGAGTTGCCGCCC
>JBBRMC010001027.1:0-1439 GCA_038231055.1 Leptolyngbyales cyanobacterium | reverse complement strand
GCTACCCGTGATCTGGAAAACAATATGCTTTCTAAAATTCGGCACATAGTGTTTTTCCACGACATCCAGGATGGAATCTAAGATTTCTTGCTTTTTCTGGTTGTAGGCTTTGCGATCGCTTGAGCGCAATTGCTTGAAGTAGTCGTAATTGGCAACGGTAAGGAATTCGACAATTTGACAATTCTCTGGGCAATCCCGACTCGCTTCTGTGAGTAAGGTGGGCGTTGTCATGGCAAAACTAGGATTAGAAAAGTCATTACGCTCATACATCTGAGCAAAGGCTTCATTCAGATCCTCATGCCCTGTGTGGGACACATTCCACTTGCCAAATCCATAGTCTCGGAGGTCAAGGTCTTTGACGACGCAGTAGACCATATAGTTGGACGCAGAATACTCATAGTTGAGTTTTCGGCGCACGGTTTTGGAGAACTTTTCCTCACCAATCATTTTGGCGGCTCTTTTAGGGTCAATGTTGCAAATCACGGTGTCGCCTGCGAATTCACTCTTTTGATGGGTGGTTAGATCGATTGCTTCAACTCCCGTAACCGTTTGGTCTATGACTCTAAAATTCGTGACTTCATGGTTGAGCAGTACCTGCCCTCCGTGTGATTCAATGACGTTGACGAGCGAATTGATCACATGCTCAAAATGCTGAGTTGGGTAAAATGCACCTGCTTGATAGCCTCTAAACAAAGCGACCCAGGCATAGAATGAGAGTTGATTCGGAGGCAGCAAAAAATCAAGCCATTGCAGAGCTAGTAGGGTTTGGGCGGCTTGCGGTAGCTGAAACTTGTCGAATACATCTTGAAGTGTGCTGTTAAGATGTTGGACGGCACAAATCACTGAACCTGCATGTTTGAGCAGTTCAGTTGGCTTAACTGGAGGAGCGAGTTTTTTCAAACCAGCACCAGTTTTTTCGACTTCGTTGACAAATTGGCGGATGCTATCGCTATGTGCAGGAAACAGCGTTGACAATCGCTTGATCAGTTCCTCCGGTTCCGAAGGAATATCTAACGCATGTCCCGGCATTCGCATATGGTCATAGCCATCTGGGTCGTACCGCTCAAAGGTCACTTCCTGATCCAAGCCCAGCTTCTTGAGTACCAGATTAACCGTTTGTCCTTCACCGCAATCCCAGACATAGTGGAATTGGGCATTAAACGTGTATTTTTTAGCCATCGTAAACGTGTGACCAAAGCCTCCTGGATGCTCATGGGCTTCGAGAATTTGCACGG
The DNA here is from genome assembly GCA_038231055.1 of Leptolyngbyales cyanobacterium. GTDB lineage: Bacteria > Cyanobacteriota > Cyanobacteriia > Leptolyngbyales > Leptolyngbyaceae > Phormidesmis_A. Next base: position 204 of record JBBRMC010001027.1, on the reverse strand, counting down.
TCTTGCCGGAGTTTGCCATCAACGCGCCAAAGACTAATGCTGATAAACCACTACCGACAATCAGGTAATCCGGTTTCATAGGATGGTTCCTCGATCAATTGCATGGAAAACGCTATTTTCTCGACTAGACGAAAGGTTTAAGTTACGTCCTATGTTTCACGTCTAGGTTGCCGCGTAGAACGCCCGCGCTTCCGCCAGCAACTG
>JBBRMC010001026.1:0-1446 GCA_038231055.1 Leptolyngbyales cyanobacterium | reverse complement strand
GGGCTGACCTGGACTCAACTTCGAGACCGATCGACTGCGATTCTGTCTCTCGGAGATTTAATCGATGGCAGTCACGGACGCAGCGATGTGTCTCAGCAAGCCGCGCAAGAACTCGACCAAATTTCTCACGTTGCTGCCTGCTTGTATGCCAATTTTGGCGACGTGTTGCCCGTGATTCGCCTGGAGTGGGCAGAGCGTCTTAGCCAATATGACGCACCCGTCAACCTGCGAAATCTGGCGAGTTTACCTCGATGGGGCGAGATTGCTTTGTTAGAGCGACGAGATATTCAAACAATGGTCGATTGGCTCTATCAACAAATCGATGCGCTCCAGCCTGATGCCGTGGCTTTAATCAACGATCTTGTGCGAGTCTGCATTTTGTTGGCAAGTCATGCGCCTGTTAATCAGATCATTTCGGGTCGTCTGAGGAAGCCGACGATCGTCAATCAAGGTAGCCGAGTTGAACTGGTGATCGACTCTGCAACCGTCCGAGTGGGAATGCAGGTGTTGCTCTATTCATCGCTCAATCGCGTGGTGGCTCAAGGCGTTGTCGAAGATTTGGCATCGGGTCAAGCCTCGGCTCGAATTGTTCATGCCTATGAGAGCAATGTGCAGTTAGCGGCAGATGCCCGTGTGCAGTTTACTGAGTCGGGGGCTTTCAACTTGGGGGTGCGATCGTGAACGCTAGGAGGTTTGTATTGCGATCAATTTGAAGCACGTCCCAAACTCTAACGTCATTTGCTGTTATGAAACGCCATGTTCGCACTGTCCATCTACGATCGCCCGATGAAGCCCTCATTCATCGAGGTGCTGTTTTATTAGAAGATGCTTTGCATACGGCATCTTTTCCTGAAAGCGGACGGCTGTTGTTAGTGCGATCGCTGGATGTTGGCAAAATTCACAGTCAGCAAAGTTCGGCAACTCTGGCACTTGTGTTAGAGCAGCGATTGGGGCAGATAGGCATGACGGCAGTTCATGCAGAAGATCCGGCGGCGAGTGGTGCGGTCGCGGTCTATTTTCGAGATCAGGTTGAGCCTTATTTATGCCTTGCCATGAGGCTAGCAAACCATCTCAGCACGGATGAATGGTTTTGGCGATTAGCAATTGTTGACTGGCAGTCCAATTTGTCTAGAGAGGAGGGATTTCGTCGGGTCGTCTATGGCATTATGCAGACTTCGATCGGAGTCTCTACAATCGTTCCTTTAATGCAGGAATTAGTTGCTAAATCTGCAATTACGCCATTTCTTTCAGCGTTGACCTGGCGTGACGGAGATATCTTGTTACGGACTTGTCGATGGATTAAATCAGACGTTATTCTCGAACGGATAAATCCGCTATCGCTATCATTAATATCAACAGCTTGGATTAGGTTACTCCAAACTTGGATTGAAACTTGGGGAATTGAAGATGCCCGATCGCTTTGGCTAACCGCAATTGCTCTGATTG
>JBBRMC010001025.1:0-1448 GCA_038231055.1 Leptolyngbyales cyanobacterium | reverse complement strand
CGTGTACACACAAGTCCTTGTCGCTTCGTTTGAGTCGGCTTATGCCCCCTAAATCCCCCAAAATTGGGGGACTTTGAACAAGATAAATGGCTTGACCTCTAACACCTCGTTTTATCTCAAAGTCCACCAGAATGGGGGATTTAGGGGGCGAAAGGTTTTGGCAATGACGGAGCGGATCAACTTGTGTGTACACGGTAGCCTCACGAAGTGGGGCGAAGCCCTCGCCAACCCTTTTCCCCAAGGAGAAGGGCTAGAGTCCTGTTCCCTCGCCTTGGGGAGAGGGCTAGGGTGAGGGTGAGACGTTGCACCTTAATAAATCCACGTTTCTAAGAGACTTGCGAGAAAAAATCTCTTGCTGTCGTTGTCCATCGGTTTCGACATCGCTCAACCTACCAAAGCGCTGACGAGGACTGAGCAATCCACAATACTTCCATCACTCTGCAATTATTAAAGGCGTGTGAGTTGCGTCAGGTCAACACTTCTGCATTTTGACGCGATTGGATTTCTAGATAGACCAGCAGGGCGTTAATGTCTGCGGGGTTTACGCCCCCGATGCGAGTCGCTTGTCCGATCGTCATCGGTTGCACCTTTGCCAATTTCTCTCTTGCTTCTTTTGACAGGGTTATAATAGCGGCGTAATTTAAATCTTTGGGCAGTTTGCGATGTTCTTGTCGGGCAGTTTGATCGATCTGATGCTGTTGGCGTTGAATGTAACCCGAATATTTGATATCAATTTCTGCACCTTCTTTTTCAGCCCGATCGAGCGCACCATTTCCTAATCCATGTTGGTCTAAATCGCCATAGTGGAATCCAGAACGGCGTAAGAGTTCTGCCAAAGTGATTGATCCTTTGATTGCCTGTTGGGTATTTTTAGCAATCGCTTTGCCAATCTCATCGTGTTCTTTAACGCGTGTCTCGTGCAATCGCTCTTTTTCAGCCGTAATGTTTTCTTGTTTAGTGGCGTAGAGTTGCCAACGGCGATCGTCAATCAGTCCAATTTCTCGACCCAAGGGTGTGAGACGCTGATCGGCATTGTCTGAGCGGAGTAGCAAGCGATATTCAGATCGAGAGGTCAGCACTCGATAAGGTTCACGCAAATCTTTAGTACACAAATCATCGATCAGCGTCCCGATATAGCTCTGCTCACGCGGAAAGATCACCATCTCCTGATGACGACAGAACCGAGCCGCATTGATGCCAGCCACGAGTCCCTGAGCCGCCGCTTCTTCATAGCCTGTGGTGCCGTTGATCTGACCTGCACAAAACAGTCCATCGACTTTTTTGGTCATCAAAGTGGGATAGCACTGCGTCGCGGGTAAGTAGTCATAATCGACTGCATAGGCGGGACGAAGCATTGCGCAATTTTCTAAACCGGGAAGCGATCGCAGCATTTGTAGCTGAATTGTTTCTGGCAATCCGGTCGAGAATCCTTGAATATAAAGCTCTGG
>JBBRMC010001024.1:0-1450 GCA_038231055.1 Leptolyngbyales cyanobacterium | reverse complement strand
GGGTCAAGTGGTGGGTCAGCCGCAGCCGTCGCCGCAGGATTTTGTGCGATCGCTCAAGGGTCTGATGGCGGCGGTTCGATTCGCGGTCCGGCAGCTTGCTGTGGGTTAGTTGGGCTAAAACCTTCACGAGGCAGAATCTCAAATGCACCAGTGGGCGACTATTTAGGAGGCTGCTCAGTCAATGGATCGATCGCCCACACAGTTGCCGATGTTGCCGCATTTTTAGATGTGACAGCTGGGTATGTGACAGGTGATCCTTACTGGCTTCCCGATCCTGAGCCGTCTTTTTTAGCGGCAACTCAAACGGCTCCAGGCAAGCTAAGAATCGGCTGCATCACCTCAATTGTGCCGATCGGAGATGCCGATCCGATCTGCTGTGATGCCGTGCAAAACATGGCGCGATTGCTTGAAGGGTTGGGTCACGAAATCGAACCAGTCACCCCTGATTTTGGTGATTTGATTGCTCCTTTTGTCCTTCTCTGGCGGACTCAAACCGATCTCGGCATTCCTCCATTTTTATTAGAGCGGGTAAATCGATGGCTGTGGCTCCGAGCACGCTTTACAACAGGAGGACAGTATGTGCGATCGCTGCATCAACTTCAGCGGTTTGCTCGTCAAGTTGTTCAGCTAATCGAGCCGTTTGATGTGTTGCTCACGCCTACTTTTCTACACCCAACCATTCGAGTGGGGGAGTGGGCATCGCTAAGTTCAGCGAAGACGATCGAGCGCATCAGTCAATGGATTGCGCCCTGCCCAGCCTTTAACGTCAGCGGACAGCCTGCTATCTCCTTGCCTGCGGGATTTGATCCAAACGGTCTCCCGATCGGCATTCAGCTAGTCGGTCGCCCTGCTGATGAGGTGACAATTCTCTCACTAGCAGCGCAAATTGAAGCAGCGCAGCCGTGGATTCAAAATCGTCCAAAATTCGGTGAAATGAGCGTCTAATCCTACGGTTCTTTGCGAATCGAGCAACGATCGAACCAGCCTTGATATAAGTCAACGTGGCTCTGATCGTCTACTTCAATTTCAATCCGAATCTTTTTGCAGCCGTGTTGAGCTTGACGGGCGATCGAGTCTAACAACCAAACAGCCGTTTTAGGTGAAGAAAACTCACCGCTAATCGTTAAATTTGAATTAGGTTGTGAACCATTTAACTGATGGTCTCTAAGTTCTAGCCCATCAATTTCACCTTGTCCTAAATCGATCTCTGCTAGTTTTTTATAATCTGGACTAATCTGCTCAACAATCAACTTCTCACGCCGAACAGGAACTTCAATAATATGAGTTTCAATCTCTTTACGAACAACAACCTCCCCAACTTTATGTCTGTTATAGCTAACAGCCAATCGTTCTTCTAAAAGTCGAATGCTCTCTTCTTGCACAACTTCTTCTGCCATCGCTTTTGGAATCGCTGTGTGACCCAGCAACTCTTGGGCTTCAGCCGGAATTG
>JBBRMC010001023.1:0-1451 GCA_038231055.1 Leptolyngbyales cyanobacterium | reverse complement strand
TCCACCTAACTTAGAGCGATCGAGTCGCGCACAGCGGGCAAATGCCGAGTTGCAGCAGGTGATAAAGCAAAATGATTCTGCTCAACTGGTCGAGTCCAATGTTCGGTTCACTAGAGCCAACATTCAGGAACAAAATACGCTGCTGTGCGTGGTGTATGTTCAACGCCGACCAGAGGCAACGCGATCGACCGAACAAATTCGGGCTGATCTAACGCAAGCCATTCAAAGTCGCTTATTGAAAGGCTTTAATGCAACCCCGTTCGTTGATGTCATTGTGCTAGAAGCGCCTAACGCTAAATCATAGGATTGAACCGTTTTGATGCAGCAATTCGATCGACCTGAGAAGCAAGCAATCGAACATGAGCAGCAGCAAATTCTGCAACAGCTTGAAGACTGGCTAGAGCTACCAATGCTGGTGTTGAGCTTGGTTTGGCTCGGTCTATTTGTGGTGGAACTCACTTGGGGACTCACGCGACTGTTAGAGACAATTAGCCTCGTCATTTGGGGTCTATTTATCCTAGAATTTGTCCTCCGACTATCGCTTGCGCCCCGCAAAGTTTCTTATTTTAAAGCCAACTGGTTCGCAGCACTCTCGCTGCTTTTACCTGCTTTAAGGGTGTTTCGGTTCTTGCGCATCATGCGAGTTCTACAAACGACCCGCGCCGTCCAGGGCTTACGATTGCTGCGCGTCCTCACCCGAACCAATCGCAGTATGCGATCGCTGACCGCCAACTTTGCCCGACGCGGATTTGGCTATGTGGTAATGACGACCGCAATTATCACACTCTCTGGGGCTGCGGGGATGTATGCTTTTGAGCAAGAAGCTCCTGATGCACCGGGGTTTGACAGCTACGGTACGGCGCTTTGGTGGACGGCAATGCTGATGACCACAATGGGATCAGATTACTTTCCTCGAACGCCAGAGGGTCGCATTCTCTGCTTTTTGCTGGCGCTGTATGCCTTTGCCGTGTTTGGCTATGTAACGGCAACTTTAGCCACCTTCTTTATTGGACAGGATGCCGACGATGACGAAGCAGAAATTGTCGGAGCAAAATCGATCGATGCCCTGCGAGATGAAATTATCGCCTTGCGAACTGAAATTCAAAACTTGCGGCGGGACAATTGATAACCACAGATAGAAGTTGCTTGTACTGATTCCTCGTAGAATGCAAGTGCAATTTTAGGATCACTGGACAATGAATGCAGAAATATCAACGTTCATCGAAAAGATGCAGGCAATGCTAAACGGCTTCATTGCGCTGCTGCCCAATCTGATATTGGCATTGATTGTCTTTGCAATCTTCTTCTTTGTGGCTAGAGCGATCAAAAGAGTTGTGAGAAACTTGACCCGCGATCGCCGTCAAGCTCGCAACTTAGGCATGGTTTTGGGAAGACTGGCGCAGGGAGCAACCATCTTAGTCGGTTTATTTATTGCGCTATCGATCGTGATT
>JBBRMC010001022.1:0-1456 GCA_038231055.1 Leptolyngbyales cyanobacterium | reverse complement strand
GGTGGAGAAGGGGCAGCGAGAGCCATTCAACTTGCGCTTAAAGATGGCGGCTTAGCTCCTCAACAGGTGAGCTACATCAACGCGCATGGCACCAGCACGCCGATGAATGATTCGACGGAAACCGCCGCGATGAAAAAAGCCTTGGGTGAATATGCTTACAACATTGCGGTGAGTTCGACTAAATCCATGACGGGGCATCTCTTGGGCGGATCAGGCGGCATTGAAGGAGTCGCGGCGGTGATGTCGATCGCTCACAACAAAGTTCCTCCCACCATTAACTTAGAGAACCCTGATCCCGACTGTGACTTAGATTATGTCGCGAATCAAAGCCGTGACCTCCAAGTCGATGTGGCGCTCTCTAATTCCTTTGGGTTTGGTGGACACAACGTGACTTTAGCGTTTAGAAAATACGTTGAGTAATGCTTGTGTTATGCCCGCTTGTCTGAAATTATTAAGAAGTTGTGAGAAATTGGCAGCTTCTAATCATTTTTGTCGCTCGATAAAATCGCCTACTTTTCGCCATTCCGAAGAGTATGTGGTTTAAGTTCAGGAAACGGTGCCACCTGAACTCTTTCTGCCTGTCATGTCCGCCCAGCGCGAAACCGTCCTTCATTACACACAGATCATGGTCGTTGCAGCCCAGTCACTCGAAGAACTTTGTATTAATGCGATTCGCTTTTTGGCGATCGATGGGGTTGAAAAAGCAAAATCAGGACATCCTGGCTTGCCCATGGGTGCAGCTCCGATGTCGTTTGTCCTGTGGGACAAGTTCATGCGGTTTAACCCCAAAAATCCCTTTTGGTATAACCGCGATCGCTTTGTCTTGTCGGCAGGTCACGGCTCAATGCTGCAATATGCCCTGCTCTATTTAACGGGCTACGATAGCGTGGGTTTGGAGGATCTCAAGCAGTTTCGTCAGTGGGGATCAAAGACTCCAGGGCACCCTGAAAACTTTGAGACGGCTGGGGTTGAAGTTACGACAGGTCCGCTCGGTCAAGGGATTTGCAACGGCGTTGGGTTGGCGATGGCAGAAGCGCACATGGCGGCAACCTTTAACAAGCCCGATGCAACGATCGTCGATCACTACACCTATGTGATTTTGGGCGACGGCTGCAACATGGAAGGCGTTTCGGGTGAAGCATGTTCTCTTGCAGGTCACTTGGGGTTAGGCAAACTGATTGCGCTGTATGATGATAACCACATCTCGATCGATGGTGACACCGCAGTTTCATTCACCGAAGATGTCGGAATGCGGTTTGAAGCTTACGGTTGGCACGTTCAGGCAGTGTCCGATGGCGACACAAATTTAGAGGAAATTCAAGCGGCGATCGAGGCAGCAAAAGCCGTCACTGATAAGCCTTCTTTAATTAAAGTTAGAACCACGATCGGCTACGGGTCTCCCAACAAGCAAAATACCGCAGGTGTTCACGGGGCGGCACTGGGTAGCGATGAAATC
>JBBRMC010001021.1:0-1458 GCA_038231055.1 Leptolyngbyales cyanobacterium | reverse complement strand
TCACATCGTAGTCAATCTGGGTCAGGTTAATTTCATAGATAGCTCTGGCTTAACGTCACTAGTTGCCGGAATGCGCGACGCTGACAAGGTAAGAGGCAGTTTTCGGATCTGTAACGTTCACCCTGAAGCCAAACTCGTCTTTGAAGTGACCATGATGGACTCGGTGTTTGAGATCTTTGAAACTGAATTAGAAGCCCTAGAAGGGGTGCCGAGAGGAATTGCAAGTTAACCAAGCAGCTTAATAGAATAGTCTTCTCGCTTTGTAAAGTCGTAAGCTCCTAAGATAGCTCCCCAAAGGGCTTGACCCGTATTGGGATCGATGCCTTTGTCATAGCTGAAGAATTTTCCTGGACTGACTTCAAACCCCAACGAGACTTGACGAGTTTCGCCCTGATAGGGGAAGTAGCAGCAAGCATCGGTAGGGGGCAACGCCTTAAAGTGATTGCCCTGCAAACTCTGGTCGTGAGTTACCTGAAGAATGCAGCCAGGTAGGAGTTCTATCTGGTCTTCTGTCAGGCTTTCTAACCGAGCCGGGTTTTGTCCGGCACCCTGAAATGCAGCAGGGTCTTTGAACCTGTAATATTGCACTTTTAACGGAAATTGAGGGCTATCTTCTGCCTGGATACGTAATAGTCGCTGACGATAGGCTCGATCGATCTGCAACACGTTGGCTTGTTCGGCAAACACCGTGAAGCTGTCTTTTGTAAAAAGATTGACCGGGCGATGCCACGCTCTTAGGTGAACAAACCAGATGGGATCAGCGATCGCTTGGTCTCGATTGTCAAATTCGCCGCATAGGTCACGAGCTAGGATATTGACTAGATTCATGGAGTGGTAGAATCGGGACAAAATTTACACTATCGCATCTTTGCCGTTTCAGATTTCTCCGTCTCCGATCGATGACTCCACTTATCTAACTCACCGTCGTTGGATGACTCGTGCATTAGAGCTTGCAGAAGCGGCGGGAGACGCAGGAGATGTGCCCGTAGGGGCTGTGATCGTGGATGCAAGTGGACAGATGCTTGTAGAGGCACAGAATCGCCGAGAGCGTGATCATGATCCGACTGCCCATGCGGAAGTTCTCGCCCTCAGAGCGGCAGGACGCTCGCTACAAAATTGGCATCTGAACGGCTGTACGCTTTATGTGACTTTAGAACCCTGCCCCATGTGTGCGGGGGCGTTAATCTTAGCTCGATTGGGGCTGCTAGTTTATGGAGCAGACGATTTAAAAGCGGGTGCTATAAGATCAGTGCTCAATGTGCCCGATAGTGCGGCTTCTAATCACAGGTTGCCCGTGCTAGGTGGCATTTTAGAATCGGCGTGCCGTCAGCAATTGCAGAATTGGTTTCACGATCGACGCAACTCGATCGTTGAATAAAGACAATCCGGCGCAGAGAACGCTTGATGATATCTCTACTTTCAACTTCTAGTGTCGAGGACGACTGATCCCAGCACCGT
>JBBRMC010001020.1:0-1458 GCA_038231055.1 Leptolyngbyales cyanobacterium | reverse complement strand
TGAGGGTGTGATAGCAAAATCTCTAGAGTGGAGGGATGAGCAACGTTATTATTAGGCGATTGCCAACTACTGAGACTGCGAAGAAACAGAACTCTGAGCATCAGCATCGGCTCGGTTACCTATTTCATTATTGATATTTTTGAAACTAAGGCACTTGTATATATACGGAGGCAAAGGACGAGCTTTTGACCTAAGAGGTTACATCTCTGTATTTTCCGCTAGTGAATGCTAATTAGAGTTGTGAAGTCTGCGTAGTTCATTACATCCGCAGTGATCGAGGTCGGGCAGACGATCGAGTCCATCTGGTCCGAAACCTAAAAAAACGAGCCTCTCAATTCCCGCGATCGTCCAAGCAATCTATGGAAATTAAGAGACTCGATTTTATAGAACCTGATCGGAGAGTCTAGATTCAGGAATTTCTAAGCAGCCACCTGCCAGTCGAGAGAGACGATCGGGGAGACAAACCCGGTGCCCGGTTGCAGTTGGGTGCCATCTAGCTCCCATACTGAAATCTGATTCGTGCCCTTGTTGCGCCAGAGCAGATCGGTTTTGCCATTGCCATCATAGTCCCCTGAGTCTTCAATCACCCAGCTAGCGTCTGGAACGGCGGAGATAAAGCCCGTCCCTGCTAGCAGCGTCGTGCCATTCATCAGCCAAACCGCCGTTTGCCTGGTCTGGCTGTTGTACCAGAAGATGTCGGAGAACCCATCGCCATTGGCATCACCCGTACCATTCACCGTACGAGCAACTCGCGAGTTAGGGTCTGGAGCAGTTGAGAGAAAGCCCGTCCCTGCTAGCAACGTTGTGCCACTCATCTCCCAAATCGATGTTTGATTCGTGGAGGAGTTGCGCCACAAAATGTCAGCTTTGCCATCGCCCGTGAAGTCGCCAGTGCCTGTAATCTGCCAGCTTGTCCCTGGGTTCGCTGAAATAAAGCCTGTTCCTCCTAGCAGCGTCGTGCCGTCCATCTCCCAAATCGAAACCTGACCGGTCGAAGAATTGCGCCACAAAATGTCGGCTTTGCCATCACCCGTGAAGTCGCCTGTCCCTGCAATCTGCCAGGTTGTCCCTGGGTTCGCTGAAACAAAGCCCGTCCCCGCTAGCAGGGTGGTGCCGTCCATCTGCCAAATCGAAACCTGACCTGTAGACGAATTTCGCCACAAAATGTCGGCTTTCTTGTCCCCGTTGAAGTCGCCTGTCCCTGCAATCTGCCAGGTTGTCCCTGGATTGGCTGCAATAAATCCCGTTCCTCCTAGCAGCGTGGTGCCGTCCATCTGCCAAATCGAAACCTGACCTGTGGAAGAATTGCGCCACAGAATGTCTGACTTCCCATCCCCGTTGAAGTCATTCTTGACGAAGGAGACAGCGGTAGACAGAGTGACGTTGGTCACGCCCGAGTTCAGCGTTCCACCTGTGCCTGTATTACCACCATCGCTCAGGCTAACGCCCAACGTTTGA
>JBBRMC010001019.1:0-1458 GCA_038231055.1 Leptolyngbyales cyanobacterium | reverse complement strand
GAACTCCGATCGCCGCTCAATGGCATCATTGGCGTTCATCAACTGATTCTGGCTGACCTGTGTGAAAATCCTGCTGAGGAGCGAGAATTCATCGCTCAAGCACACGAGTCTGCTCTCAAATTGGTGCAGATTTTAGATGAAGTCATTAGCGTTGCTAGAGTCGAGCAAGGAACCGACACCCTAGATCTGCAACCCGTTCAACTCACTGAAATGCTATCGCAAGTTGAAGCTCTGACCCATCTCAAAGCCGAAAATCGCAACCTGTGGATGACGATTCATCTCCCTGAGTCTGATATTTATGTGCTGGCAGACCCAAAGTGGTTGCGGCAAGTGCTGCTTAATTTGGTGAATGGCGCGATCGACACGATGAAGCAAGGCAAAATCACGCTCTCGGTGCAGTCGGTTGATTCAGACTACGCTTACGTGCTGCTAGAAGATGAGCGTCCCGCAGAGTTTTGGCAGGAACCGATTGATTTGTTGGATTCGGTTGAGATGATCGATGAATCTCAAAAATTGGATTTCTTTGAGATAAAGGAGCGATCACCAGGGTTTAGCTTTCTATTGAGCCAAACTCTAATGGAGGTCATGAATGGACGACTAGAGCGGCTGACCCCTCCTGAATCTGAAGAAACGCTGAGTCGCATTCGGGTTTCAATTCCCTTAGTTGCTCTAGAGGAAGACCAATAGTTTCTCAAAATACGCTAGTCTGAAGGCGTTTCAGAATAGCTTAGCTGTCAACCGATAAAACATGGATGCGCTGATCGGCAAAACGCTCCAGGGTGGTAAATACACTCTGAATGCAGAACTGGGACGAGGTGGCTTTGGCATCACCTTTAAGGCGACTCATCACTATCTCAATCAGGTAGTAGTGATCAAAACGCTGAATGAAGCCTTGCGGAACGATCGTAACTTCTCAGAGTTTCAGCGCAAGTTTCAAGATGAAGCTCGACGGTTGGCGATGTGCGTCCATCCCAATATTGTGCGGGTCAGCGACTTCTTTTTAGAAGACGGCTTATCATTCATGGTGATGGACTACATTCCTGGCGCAACCCTGGAGGAATGGGTCTTCCCCGATCACCCTTTGCCCGAAGCCACTGCCATTCACTACATTCGGCAAATCGGCTCGGCGCTGCAAGTGGTTCATCAAAACGGGTTGCTGCACCGCGATATCAAGCCTCAAAATATCATTTTGCGAGAAGGAACCCAGCAAGTTGTCCTGATCGACTTCGGCATTTCTCGTGAATTTACGCCCGGTTCTACCCAGACGCACACCAACATGATTTCGTCGGGATATGCCCCGATCGAGCAATATTTCGCCCAAGAAAAGCGTGGTCCTGCCACTGACGTGTATGGACTGGCAGCAACTCTCTACGCACTGCTGACGGCTCAGATTCCGACGGCTTCGATTTTGCGCGATCGCCAGCCTATGGCTGACCCACGATCGTTGCAGCCTCACCT
>JBBRMC010001018.1:0-1459 GCA_038231055.1 Leptolyngbyales cyanobacterium | reverse complement strand
TCGCCCAAAAAGCCGTTGACTATTTAATCTCTAGCGGCATTGGCGATAAAGTCTTCTGCGGACCGGAACCCGAATTTTTTATCTTTGATGATGTCCGCTATGGGCAAGAGGGTCACACGGGCTACTATGCGGTTGATTCTAGCGAGGGCGCTTGGAACTCAGGCACCTCAGAAGCTGGTGGAAACTTAGGCTTTAAAATTGGCAAGAAGCGCGGATATTTTCCGGCGGCTCCTTCAGATACGTTGCAAGACATCCGAACTGAGATGCTGCTGACGATGGCAAAATGCGGGGTGCCGATCGAGAAGCATCACCATGAAGTGGCTGCGGGTGGACAGTGTGAATTAGGCATTCGCTTTTCTGACTTGGTACACGCGGCTGACTATGTGCAGACCTATAAATACGTCGTCAAAAACGTCGCTCGTAAATATGGCAAGACGGCAACCTTCATGCCCAAGCCGATTCACGATGACAACGGCTCTGGAATGCACAGCCATATGTCAATCTGGAAAGATGGACAACCGTTGTTTGCGGGTGACAAATATGCAGGCTTGAGCCAGATGGCGCTGTACTTCATTGGTGGCTTAATCCGTCACGCCCCTTCACTTCTAGCGTTTACCAACCCCACAGTAAATTCTTACAAGCGCTTGGTTCCTGGCTTTGAAGCTCCGGTCAACCTGGCTTATTCGGCAGGGAATCGATCGGCATCGATTCGGATTCCTCTCTCTGGCAGCAATCCTAAAGCTAAGCGGTTAGAGTTCCGTTGCCCCGATGCATCGAGCAATCCTTATCTGACGTTCTCAGCAATGCTTTGTGCGGGTCTAGACGGCATCAAAAACCAGATCGATCCGGGTGAACCTCTAGACGTAGATATCTACGAAATGAGCAAAGAGGAATTAGCAAAAGTGCCCAAAGCGCCTGCAAACCTCGGTGAAGCGTTGGCAAATCTGGAGAGAGATCACGAATTTCTCACAGCAGGTGGTGTCTTCCCTGAAGACTTTATTTATAACTGGATTGCGATGAAAATGGAGGGTGAAGTCAAGCCCATCAGCAAATTGCCGACTCCCTACGAGTTTGAGTTGTACTACGACTGCTAAGGAACGTGGATTTATTAAGGTGCAACGTCTCACCCTCACCCTAGCCCGCTCCCCAAGGCGCTACCGTGTACACACAAGTCCTCGTCGCTTCGTTTGAGTCGGCTTATGCCCCCTAAATCCCCCAAAATTGGGGGACTTTGAACAAGATAAATGGCTTGACCTCTAAAACCTCGTTTCATCTCAAAGTCCACCAGAATGGAGGATTTAGGGGGCGAAAGGTTTTGGCAATGACGGGATTGATCAACCTGTGTGTACACGGTAGCCCCAAGGAGAGGGAACATGACTCTAGCTCCCTTCTTCTTGGGGAGAAGGGTTGGCGAGGGTTTCGCCCCACTTCGTGAGGAGGGCAGAAGACGCTCATAAGT
>JBBRMC010001017.1:0-1465 GCA_038231055.1 Leptolyngbyales cyanobacterium | reverse complement strand
GGATTGAGCAAGCCAACCAAACTTCGAGCCGCGTCAAATGCGATCAGCGGTGGATTAACGATGATCGGATCTCGATTAAAAATCCGCCCGAAGATGCGAGGAATCTCTTGACGTTGCAATATTTCTGAACCGCCCACGGGTAGAACCTGATTTCGCGCGGCTTCTAGAGAGATGGACTCGATCGTCATTTTTGCTAAATCATCAGTGCTAATAATCGAGGTGCGACTATGAGGATCGCCGATTAATAAATAAATTCCCGTCTGTTGAAACTGTTCTGCTAAGGGCAACAAGTTAGACGCAAACCCCGCAGGACGAAGAATCGTGTAGTTCAATCCACTCGCCTGTAAATATTTCTCAACCTGATATTTTGCTTTAAAGACAGGCGCATCTTCGTAGCCGCGATCGACTCCCAACACCGAGATCAATACAAAATGCTCGACTCCTGCCTCTTTTGCTCGATCGATCAGGTCAATATTGGCACGATAATTAATCGCTTCTGCCTCGCCGCCATGAGCGCTAATCACATACTGCACACCTTGCACAGCTTTTTGAATATCCCGTTCACGAGACAAATCTCCGATAAAAATTTCAGCGCCTCGATGCTCAAGCTCTGCATAGTTGGACATTAACCGGACAAACGATCGCACCGCTAACTCTCGCTCTCGCAAAAGACAGATAATCCGCCGACCTAACCCACCTGTTGCACCAGTCACTAAAAACATAGGAGTCACTCACAATCGTTTGTTTCCTACTAACTTAACGAAAGTTCGGCGATCACTGGCGTGTGATCACTCGGTTGGGTGAGATGGCGGGGCGCAGGGTCGATCGTGCAAGCGATCGCGCGTTCATATAAGTTAGGAGTCACATAATGATGGTCAATTCGCCAGCCCGCGTTACGACGAAATGCCCCGGTGCGATAATCCCACCAGCTAAACTGTCCGCCTTCTTGATTAAATTTGCGAAACAGATCTGATAAGCCCAAGTCGAGAACCTGACGCAGCGCGTCTCGCTCAAGGTCGGTCGCCATCACCTGCTTTTCGCGCCCTTTTGGGTCGTGAATATCCAAATCTTCTAACGCAATGTTGAAGTCACCGCACACCAGCAAATTCTCGGTTTGTTGCAGCAAAACCTGCAAATATTCTCGCAACACCTTGAGCCAGTGCAGCTTATAAATGTATTTGTCACTGCCCACGGCTGACCCATTGGGGACGTAAAGATTGACGACTCGAACTCCATCTAAAACTCCAGCGATCACCCGTTTCTGTTCATCTAAATCACCCACTAGTCTTTCTGGCAAGACTGCCCCAAACCCCATGCTGACATCCGCAAGGGGCGATCGACTAATCAGCGCCACACCGTTATAGCTTTTTTGCCCAAAGGTATAAACCTGATAGTTGAGATCAGTGAACGCCGATCGAGGAAAACTCTCATCCACAACCTTGGTTTCTTGGAGGCACAACACGTC
>JBBRMC010001016.1:0-1471 GCA_038231055.1 Leptolyngbyales cyanobacterium | reverse complement strand
TTAGCTGGCTCTCCTGCAATCGCAACGGCGGGGTGAGAATAGATTTCTACTAAATTCGACTGAATGTGAGGGATTAACTTGAGCAGATAGTCTTCGGTCATGCGACCGCTATTGAATAGTCCATATACCCGATCGACAAATTGAATATGTCGCGATCGCAGCACAGATTCTCCATAGCGCCGCAGCCCAGCGTACACGATCGACAGCAGCACTTTGAGAAACAGATCAGAGCGATCGGCTTTCAGAGTGGCAGACAGATCTTCGAGAGGTAGCCGCATAAATCGGATGTTAAACTCTTTGGATAAATTGACCAGATGGCGCAACACCACAGGCTGAATGTGAACGTGAACGTGTCCATCAACGTGAGACAGCGGCAGTCCGGTTTGCCGAAATTTTGTAAGTTGTGCCCGAATCTCAAGGGGAATCTCGCGCCGTGCGGCAGCGCTAAAGTGATAGTAAATGCCCGCTGTTTCTGGCTGGTTTGAGAAATTGCCGTCATCGTCCACTAAGTGAGAAATTTGGTCTGGTGGCAGCACCGATCGTCCGCAGGCTAAAACGAGATGCAGCCCAACAGCGAGAGTGGGATGCGCCTTTGCCAACATCACGGCTTCTTCAAACGCATTGCCTGTAACCATCAAACTGGTGCTGGTCAACACGCCTTGTTTGTGCGCTGCAATAATGGCTTGATTGACTCCTGACGAAAAGCCAAAATCATCGCCGTTGATAATCAATTGACGGGGTTTTGCCTGATGAGGTTTCACGGGATTGTCCTTTAGCTAATCGCTGATTTTATGGGATCTGGCAAGATCGGCGGATAGGCAATCAGCTTGCCCGATTGGGTCAGTTTGAACGCGCGATCGCGCCATCGAATGGTGTCTCCTGAGAACCCGTAACACCACAGCGCAAAACTGATTAGATCACGCAACGGCACAAACCAAAGAAATCGTTTCGCAATGGGATCATGAATGCTTTTAACCCCAATAAACCATGCCATTGCTAATCGAATCGTCCAGGTAATGACTAAAGCCATCCAACCTAAAGGAGATTCTCCTGTGATTAGCAAAAATAACAGACTTGCTACCGTTCCGTAAGTAAAGATTAATCCCAGATATCCCCACGGACGCGAGACCCGAATTCCTACCATCCAGCGCAGTTGACGCTGAAAAGACCCCAGGAGGGTGCTGGTTGCAATCACATGATCGACGATGTGATGGGAGAGCACCACCTCATACCCCGCTTGAGCAGGCAGATAGCCTAATTGAAAGTCATCGGCTAGATAATTCGCGATCGCGGCAAGTCCGCCAATTTCCTCCAGCACCGATCGGCGAATCACGATCGTTTGACCCATTGCAAACTTGATGCCCTCTAGCTGATTGCTGACCAACACTCCCGGATGAAATTCTGTCGCCGAACTCAGCGCTTCTAAGTGGGTTAACCAGCGATCGGTGAGCGATCGATACAGACAGGTCAC
>JBBRMC010001015.1:0-1474 GCA_038231055.1 Leptolyngbyales cyanobacterium | reverse complement strand
GTAACTACTCAGGCAAAATTTGATGAATAGTAAATCGAACCGGGATGATTGAGTTATCGTTTGAATTAGAGAGAGTCAAGAACCGAGGCTTGTGAGTTGAAAGAAGCATCCGGGCAATCTGAGCGACTTCGAGGGATGATCCGTGCCGCTTATGGGCAGGGAGAAGAGGCTGTGATTGCACTGGTAGAGAGTTTACTGACAGCACAGGCAGAAACGATTACAAGGCTAGAAACGCGGCTTGAAGGTTTGGAGAATCAAGCCAGTAAAGACAGTAAAAATAGCAGTAAGCCACCGTCTGGAGATGGTTTCAAGAAACGAACCCAGAGCTTGCGCCCCTCAAGTGAACGCAAAAGTGGAGGGCAACCGGGGCATCCTGGCAGCACCTTGAAATGGACAGAAGAACCCGATGAGATTGAGCAACACCAGATTGATCGCTGTCAGGGATGTGGGGCATCGCTAGTCGAGATGCCAATTGTGGAATGGCAGTGCCGTCAGGTACATGATTTAGTCCCGATTGAAATCGTAGTCAAGGAGCATCAAGCGGCAGTCAAGTCCTGTGGCTGTTGTGGAGAGATGAATCAAGCAGCATTTCCCCTTAGAGTCACCAATCGAGTGCAGTACGGTTCCAGGTTGAGGGGCTTAATGGTGTACCTGATGGACTATCAGTTATTGCCATCGGCACGGGTGCAAGCGATGTTGTCGGATGTCTGTGGCTTAGAGTTGTCAGAAGGCACGCTCTATGAGAGCCGAACCCAATGTTTTGAGTCACTCACTAAGGTCGAAGCCCAGATTGTGGCAGGGGTGCAGCAGGCAAACGTTGCCCACTTTGATGAAACCGGACTGCGAGTGAACGCCAAACTGATGTGGTTGCATGTTGCCAGTACATCAGAGCTGACATACTACTTCATCCACCCCAAGCGCGGCAGTGAAGCCATTGATGCAATGGATATTTTGACCCAGTTTGAGGGCACTAGTGTGCATGATGGCTGGCGCAGTTATGCCAGGTATGACTGCGCCCATGCTCTGTGTAATGCTCATCATTTGCGAGAGCTACGCTTCTTGGTGGAACGCTATCAGCAGGGGTGGGCAGACCAGATGATGACGCGGTTGGTGAAGATGAAAACGTCCGTTGAGCAAGCCAAAGGGCAAGGACAGGCTCAGTTAACCCGCCCTGAGATCACGCAATTTGCACAGCAATACCGAGCCTTGATTGAAATCGGACTGCATCTGAACCCCCAAAATCCACCGCTTGCCCACTCACGGGGTCGCCCCAAACAAACCCCTGCCAGAAATCTGCTGGAGCGGCTAGAGACTTATCAAGCTGAGGTCTTGAGATTCATGCATGACTTTCAAGTCCCGTTTGATAACAATCAAGCAGAACGGGATATTCGGATGATGAAACTCAAGCAGAAAATCTCTGGAGGCTTCCGCTCAGGGGAAGGCGCTCGAATCTTTTGTCGCATTCGGGGTTATC
>JBBRMC010001014.1:0-1481 GCA_038231055.1 Leptolyngbyales cyanobacterium | reverse complement strand
CAGTTTGATGGCATTCAAGATTTTGTGGATGCGATCGACCAACTCTACGATCGCGTCGAGCCACCCAACTCCGAAGAGCTATCAGAAATGAATGTTCTCAATCGTTAATCAGTACACTTAGGGCGAACGCATACGTTTCTTAACAATTAGAGCGAAAGGGTTGAACTGCTTGTGAGCAGCGCCTAGAATCCAGAACGTCCCTGGCTTCGAGGCAAGTTTTTCCATGATGGATACCGCGATTATTCCGCTCAAAGAACACTTCAGCACGCTCGACGACCCACGAGCACAACACAGGATTGAGCATTTACTCTTAGATATTGTCTTGATCACGATTTGTGCCGTGATTTGTGGAGCCGATAATTGGGTCGAGATTGAGAACTATGGCATCGCCAAACAAGAGTGGCTGGAAACCTTTTTGGAGTTACCCAATGGGATTCCCTCCCACGACATATTCGAGCGAACGTTGGCTCGATTGCGTCCTGAACAAGTGCAGCAATGCTTCTTGAATTGGGTACAAGCCGTCTTTAACATCGCGGATGGTCAACTGATTAGCATTGATGGGAAAACGCTTCGGGGCAGTTATGAACGAGGTGGTAAACAAGGCATGATTCACATGGTCAGTGCTTGGGCACATCAAAATCGACTCGTGTTAGGACAACGGAAAGTGCATGAGAAGTCCAACGAAATTACCGCCATTCCAGAACTTCTAAAAGTCTTGGATCTCGCAGGCGCTGTAGTCAGTATTGATGCGATGGGATGCCAAACGGCAATAGCCACGCAAATCGTTGCCCAGCAAGGAGATTACGTGTTAGCGCTGAAAGGCAATCAGGGGAATTTGCATCAAGATGTCAGACAACTGTTTGACCATGCCCACACACAAAACTTTCGAGACATCGAACATGACTTTTATGAAACAGAAGAGAAAGGACACGGACGACAGGAAAATCGTCGCTACTGGGTCATGGGGCAAACAGAATATTTGGTCGGTGCCGAGCACTGGGCGAAGTTAACAACGATTGGCTGTGTCGAATCCCAACGACAAATCGGGCACAAAATCACGAGCGAGAGGCGCTATTACTTGCTGAGTTTACCGCTGGATGCGACTCGATTTGCGGAGGCTGTGCGGGGTCACTGGGGGATTGAAAATCAACTGCATTGGATTCTCGATGTCGGCTTCCGAGAGGATGACGCTCGTGCGACTCAGGGCTATAGTGCGGAAAACTTAGCCGTCATTCGTCATCTAGCCGTTAATTTATTGACTCAGGAGAAGACAGCAAAAGGGGGCACTCATGCCAAGCGGCTCAAGGCAGGGTGGGATGATCACTACCTCACTAAGGTTTTGTCTCAAACCTCTGCACCTGCCCGCAAATTGTAAAGAAACGTATGCGTAAGCCCTGGCAAATTCAGCGCTCAAGTTGTCAAAACTCTTCAGCGAGTGCAGCGAGATGCCGAGTGGGAGAAAAAGAAAGTTTGCAAGAACT
>JBBRMC010001013.1:0-1482 GCA_038231055.1 Leptolyngbyales cyanobacterium | reverse complement strand
GGGCTAGAAGTCTTGGACGTGCATCCAAAAGTGATGGTGTTGACTCGTCTGATTCCCAATAGTGATGGCACACTCTGCAACCAGCGATTAGAAAAAATCTACGGCACAAAAGATGCCTGGATTCTGCGCGTCCCGTTCCGCGAGTTTAATTCTAAACTGACCCAGAATTGGATCTCTCGATTTGAAATTTGGCCTTATCTAGAAACGTTTGCGCTTGATGCTGAAAAAGAACTTCGGGCAGAGTTCCAAGGCGTTCCTGATCTAATTGTCGGCAACTATTCTGATGGAAATTTAGTGGCGTTTTTGTTAGCAAGACGCTTAAAAGTAACTCAGTGCAACATCGCTCACGCACTCGAAAAATCAAAGTATTTGTTTAGTAACCTCTACTGGCAAGATTTAGAAAACTCCTATCATTTTTCGCTTCAGTTTACGGCTGATTTAATCGCGATGAACGCTGCAAACTTCATCATCAGCAGCACCTATCAAGAAATTGTTGGCACTCCCGAAAGTGTCGGACAATATGAGTCTTATAAGTCGTTTACGATGCCAGATCTCTATCATGTGGTGAGCGGCATTGAGCTATTTAGCCCCAAGTTTAACGTGGTGCCTCCAGGAGTCAATGAGAGCGTGTTTTTCCCTTATACGCGCCATGACGATCGACTGGTGGGCGATCGTGACCGTTTAGAAGAAATGCTCTTTACGCAAGACGACCCGACTCAGATTTATGGCAAACTCGACGACCCCAACAAACGTCCGTTATTCTCAATGGCACGGCTCGATCGCATCAAAAATCTGACAGGCTTAGTCGAACTGTATGGCAAAAGCACCGACCTGCAAGAGCGCTGTAACCTAATTTTGATCGCCGGAAAACTTCGCACTGAGGACTCTACGGATAGCGAAGAAATTGATCAAATTCAAATGCTTTATCGGTTAATTGACCAATACCAACTGCACGGCAAGATTCGCTGGTTGGGGACGCGTTTGTCAAAGGGCGACACGGGAGAAGTCTATCGAGTGATTGCCGATCGTCAAGGCATTTTTGTGCAACCCGCCCTCTTTGAAGCCTTTGGTCTAACGATTTTAGAATCTATGGTGACTGGCTTGCCAACGTTTGCGACTCGCTTTGGAGGTCCGTTAGAAATTATTCAAAACACGGTGAACGGATTCTATATCAATCCGACTGAGCAAGAAGAGAGTGCAGATGTGATTTTAGAATTTTTAGACCAGTGCGATCATAATCCTAATTATTGGAGCGAGATTTCACAACGGGGAATCGATCGAGTTTATAGCACCTATACCTGGAAGATTCACACGACTCGGTTGCTGTCTCTTGCCAAGATTTACGGCTTCTGGAACTATACATCTCAAGAAAATCGGGAGGATATGTTGAGATATATCGAATCGCTGTTTTACTTGCTTTATAAGCCGAGGGCACAGCAATTAATGCAAGAACACCTGAGCCGATAGTTACCGTCAATCGTT
>JBBRMC010001012.1:0-1482 GCA_038231055.1 Leptolyngbyales cyanobacterium | reverse complement strand
TGCCCCCCAACAGCGAGGCGGTGAAGGAGCATATGCCCGCTAATGTTTGGCAAATTGTGGTAGAGATAGGCGACTTGGTTGAGGTAGGGGATAAGCTCGTGGTGTTAGAGGCAATGAAAATGGAGATCGCGATCGTGGCTCCTGTGTCGGGTACGATTTCTGAGGTGCGTTGTCGTCAAGGACAACTCGTTTCAGTCGATCAAGTTTTATTTGTCATTCAATCTGTAGAGCTGATGTAGAAGGCTTGATCAATCTATTATTCTTTTAGAAAAACCTATCTTCTAGGTAGTGAGGTTCAAATAGAGAAATCGTTTTTCACTTCAATCTCAAACGCTATGAACAATAAATCTCAGCGAGTTATTCGGCTGACTGGTCAACATCTTGACAATCAATTTGTGTCTTGCACCGCAATTCGAGCTTTTTACCCAAAAAATAAAGCTCAGACCTTGGAACGTCGCGCTTTTTGCTCCAACTTCAAACTTCTGAGCCTCAACTGTCAGCCTTAAAGCTCCAACTATTGAGCAGCTTCACCCAACGTTGCCGCTCCAGCCTTTCCCTTCCGAGGTTTGCGTGCGGGTTAAGATAACAAAACTTTTATCCATCCCACTTTATGGAAAAACTTGGATTTATCGGACTTGGCATCATGGGCAAACCAATGAGCCGAAATCTGCTCAAAGCAGGATATTCCGTGACGGTTTATAACCGCAGCCAGCCCGTTTTAGAAGAGTTGGCTCAAGAAGGAGCCACGATCGCCCACTCTCCCAAACACGTCGCTCAACAATCAGATGTCGTGATCACCTGTCTGCCCGATTCGCCCGATGTTGAGACAGTCATTTTAGGCAGTGATGGTGTGCTCGAAGGTGCAACCGCAGGAATGCTCTGCATTGATATGTCTACGATCGCTCCCGCCACTGCCCGAAAACTCTACGAAACACTCAAAGCAAACGGCGTTCAGTCCCTTGACGCTCCGGTGTCAGGCGGCGATATTGGTGCCCAGCAAGGCACCCTGTCGATCATGGTTGGGGGTGAAGACTCTGCCTTTCAGCGAGCATTGCCGATTTTACAAGCAATGGGCAAAAACATTGTCCACATTGGCGAAGCAGGTGCCGGACAGGTGACAAAAGCCTGCAATCAGATTGTGGTAGCTCTCACCGTTCAAGCCGTGGCAGAAGCGCTGACTCTCGCCAAAAAATCAGGAGTCGATCCAGCAAAAGTGCGAGCCGCGCTGCTAGGCGGATTTGCCCAAAGTCGCGTGCTCGAAGTGCATGGAGATCGAATGCTCAAAAGCAGTTTTCAACCAGGCTTCACGATCGACCTGCATCGCAAAGACATGAACATCGTTTTGCAAACCGGACGTGAAGTGAACCTACCGCTTTTAGGAAGCAGCCAAGTGACGGCTCTCATGGATTCCTTAATCGCTCAAGGCAAAGGATCATTAGACAATGCCGCTCTTATAGAACTTTATGAACTGCTCGGAGGGCT
>JBBRMC010001011.1:0-1487 GCA_038231055.1 Leptolyngbyales cyanobacterium | reverse complement strand
TCTCGATCTTCCGCAATCACCTTTTGAAAATGTTTGCCAATGTCCTGCAAGTAGTCTGACTTTTCAGGCATGGGAATGTACTGAGTCTCCCACCGTAATGCTTCTAGCCTCATGCCAAGATTGGCTAATCTTCCTGTAGGATTATCGGCGGCATTCACCGCCGCACTGGCAAGGTTCGCAAACCCATGTTCGACATCGCGGGAGATTTTCTTTTCCTTTTCTACCTGAATTGGTTTGTTGTCTGGTAGATTCTTATCAATAATTTCTTGAATTAGGGTCGGATATTGCTCAATGATTTTTTTAGAACTAGCTTGCTGGTAAGGAGTTAGTTCACTGGGAATTATCCCAACGCGATCGCCGTCAAAGTCGATGACCAGTCGTTTCGCATCATTTGGATTTAGATAGCAGACTCCCCTCTGCATATAGGCTTCGGGGTCTGCTGCTCTGAGAGCGGTCAGGTTATTCGTAAATACGTCAAAGTTTGCGGCATTGGCGACGGGACTGCGATAGATGGCAACTTCGGCTCCATCGGGTAGTCCTGTAAAACTGACTTCTCCTTCTTGCAGTTGATTGTGGGGCTGGGCGATCGCGCTGGGGACATAAACTCCGCCTGTGGCTACTTCTTGCCATTCGCTTTGCAGGAATTCTCGCAAGCGTTTGGCGATATCTTCCATTTCTAATACTTGGCAATGTCCTCCGTCGATCAGGTCGGCTTTGAGGATGTCGTACAGCCAATCTTTGTATTCTTCATTTACTGATGGGATGGCTTCCTGTTTAAAATTATTTGCTTTCGTGTTTTCTTGAATGCTCAAACCTAGCTCTGAAGCTAAGTCTGGCTCAATGATTTGATTAATGTTATCGCGTTCTCCTGTTTCTTCTTTTCTTTGTTGTTGTCGCTTTTCATGGCGTTCAATATACAATTGCGCGAGCTTGCGTGGGTCAGATTGGGCTTCGGCTAGGCGTTCGGCTTTGACTTTCAGCTTTGGCAGTACATCTGCTTGCACTCCTTCTGGGAAAAAGACTAAGGCTTGGGTTCCCAGTTTTTGTTCGGTAAATTTAGCGTCTTCTTTTCTCGCCCAAAATAGATTGACTTCATGCAGTCCTGTAATGGTGGTTTTGTTGTCGCCTTTGATGCTCGATTTGGCGACGATTGCATCTACTTCTAAGGCTTGGCATAGGATGCTACTGCGACAAGTTCCTTTGAAAATACCTTGCCATTCTGGAACTCCGGCCCGAAATTGAAATGGACGGTCTGGTTCGGCTTCTAGTTGGGTGGCTAGGGTTGGGGAGATCAGGCTATAGCAGTCTCCTAGTTTGCTGGCGATCTGACCCATTGATTTGTCGGTCAGGGTGATACCATTGCTCAGGTTGATTGGCTGCTGCCCCCAGTCGGCTGAGTATGTTCCTGTGGTTGGGTCTTGACTCAGGCTTTCATCATCGATGATCAGGATTCTGGCGGTTTCTTTGTAGATCGATGTCTTGGCTTC
>JBBRMC010001010.1:0-1488 GCA_038231055.1 Leptolyngbyales cyanobacterium | reverse complement strand
TTTAGGATGCACCGTCGGATTTGGGTTTCGGAGTCGTCTCGCAAATTGCGTATATCGGAACGCCAAATAGAGGTCAAACAACAGCACCGCTAACCCGCAGGTTGCCCAAAAGATGCCAATGCCCAACCCCGGAGTCACCCCTTGAGCAATGCCTCCACCCGGAAGAGGGGTCGCTGCCGATTGGGTAAAGCCTCGTCCAGAGATGGCAAATGCCAACAACAGCCCTGATGCGGCAGCGAACACAAGCTCTAACCAAAAACTTGCCCAACCTGCAAGACGCAACGCGATCGCGATTCGCTGGAGTTTGTGAGAATCGTGGGTATGGGTTTCTGGCTGAGGTTGCATTGTGATCACCGTGGGTCTAGACACAAGTTTGCAACAGACTAGCGTGATTGATTTAGTGAGGCAACTTTCTTAAGAGATAGTAATCACAGAATCTTAAAACCCCGACGTGGCTCCCTCGTCTTCTCAGTTCATCTCTAAATCTCGGAGGAAGTAGAAGCGATCGCTACGCTAATTATCTTCTTTCTGAATACGCCCTAAATAACCTGATAGAGGAGATGGATCACTTAATTTACAAGGTGCAAGCTGAACGGTTTAATTCTAGCAAGTTGACCTCGGAGCGTTAAACTCAACACTAGCGACTCTCAGCCGTCCGCCGGATTTGCATTGTTAGTCCGTTCAAACTGTGAAGAAGTGCTTCGTGCCGCTAGCCAACGTTCAAATAAATGATGACTCTCACCGCTTTGTCTACCTGCTAGCAGACCTTCAATGCCAATATGTTCGTCCAAATCAATCCACTCAATTGCGTAACCATCTCCCAAGAGTTGCCAGTTTTGCCGCTCCTCTTGAGAAGCGTGCAGCAAGCGGGGGTACCAAGATAAGGGAACACTTAAACTGCGTCCATCGGTCAAGTCCACAGTTAACGTTTTATCGGTCACTCTAATCTGTGCTGCAAGGGGTTCTGTCTCAAGCGTTAAAGTAGTCATGCCAAGCCTCCAACAGTGTTTGTTCGTATTCCTCCACAAGCCGAGAAATATCATTTAATTCTTGGTCTTTAAACCCACGATTCTTCGCCAGAGAAACAGGAGTAAGCCAAAACTTAGCCAACTGTCTATCGCGCTTAACGTGAATGTGAACAGGTTCGCCTCTATCAGAACTGAAAAAGATGAAACTATAGGAACCAACCTGTAGAACTGTAGGCATTGGTGCGGATACTGCTTATCTGACTCCAGTTTAACCTTGTATACCGATCTGAGGTATTCCCATAATGCACCCAGATACGGGTTCCTTGAAAATTGCACCCACTATCAAAACCCCGATGCGGCTCCCTCGCCTCTGGGATCTGCTGCCCCTTCTAAAGAACCATCAGGCATCACTACGATCGCGTTGGCATTTCCCCAACTAGAGCGTTCTTCAATCTGATGTCCGCGTCGTTTTAGCTCAGCGATCGTTAGCGTGTCTAATCCCCACAGCTCGACGTTGAGG
>JBBRMC010001009.1:0-1488 GCA_038231055.1 Leptolyngbyales cyanobacterium | reverse complement strand
TAACTATTATTTCTGCTGTTTGGACTTCTATCAAACAGGATAAACACCCTCTCTAAGGAATTATGCTGTATGGAAACCGGACAACTCCCCTAATTTAAGATTTTATACCGAATCTTCTCAGTATAACTCCCCTATTCCGGCAGTTATACTGAGCGACTTTCAAATTTTCCTTTCTAAGGTAGAGAAGACCTCTTGCTCTCGTTCTGAATGAATCAGCCATTACGCTTAGTCGATCAAATTCGTGCTGTCGCACGGTTGGAACATTTGAGCGACAAAACTGAAAAATCTTACCTCGGCTATATTCGAGACTTCTACAAATTTCATCGTCGTCCTCCTCGTGAAATGGGAGCAGCAGAAATTCGCGAATATCTGACCCATCTAGCAGTGGAGCGAAAGGTCGCAGCCTCCACCCAAAATGTGGCTCTCTCGGCACTGCTGTTTCTCTATCAAAGAGTCCTGAAGATGGAACTACCCTACATTGATGACATTGAACGGGCGAGACAACCCAAACGATTGCCTGTCGTCTTTACCCGTACGGAAGCAAAAGCCGTCTTGGGGCAATTAGATGGGGTCTATCACTTATTGGGAAGTCTGCTTTATGGGACAGGAATGCGATCGATTGAATGTTTGCGGTTGCGGGTCAAAGATATCGATTTTGAGTACAAGCAGATTACAATTCGCGATGGCAAAGGAGCCGTTGATCGACGCACTATGTTACCGACGATCGTCATGGAACCGCTCAAGCAACAACTAGTCTACGCCAAGCGGATTCATCAAGGGGACTTGAATGCTGGATACGGGGCGGTTTATTTGCCTTACGCTTTGGAACGCAAATATCCCAATGCCAATCGATCTTGGATTTGGCAATATGTGTTTCCCTCGGTGAAGCGGTCTGTGGAACGCCGAACGAAAGTAGTGGGACGACATCATTTGTCACCCGATAGTTTGCAGCAAGCGATGCGGCAAGCCATTCAACTCGCTAAGATTATGAAACACGCGGGATGTCATACCTTTCGGCATAGCTTCGCCACGCATCTGTTGGAAGATGGCTATGATATCCGCACGGTTCAAGAACTCTTGGGGCATCGGGATGTTAAGACGACAATGATTTACACTCACGTCTTAAATAAAGGCGGATGTGGGGTGAGAAGCCCGCTTGATGCTTAGATTGACTGCGAAAATTAAGACTTTAAAGATTCCAAAAAACAAAAAACTCCTGTAGAATACATCGCAGTGATGGAGTTATGCCCCGAAGCCTGATCTACCAAATCAGACTCCGAGGACTTCCATCCCTAGTTACTACTGATAACTTAGGAGGCGTTCATGATTGTACACCCTCGGCTTTGCGATGGGATCTTGAAAGGTTGGAATCAAGATCCTGCATACAGTTTTCACCCACAGGGAACATCTAAGAACTCACTGTTTTTGTCCTCTTTGAATTAATCGAGAGGACAAAACAACATGGGAGTTAGGACGATCGTGCCTAGC
>JBBRMC010001008.1:0-1489 GCA_038231055.1 Leptolyngbyales cyanobacterium | reverse complement strand
TTACAACAACAGATCCTCGATTTTATTGCCTACTTCAATCGCACCCTTGCCAAGCCCTTCAACTGGAAATTTAAGGGGTTTCCTGAACTGGATTAAGCTGCTCGGTTATTTCCGCCAGCCTGCACTAGGGTGAGGGTGAGAGTTGCACCTTAATAAATAAATCCATGTCCCTTAGGAGGAACTAAAAACGGATCTCCAAGCTCTCACTGTGTCTTTGCCAATCTCTGTATCCTTCGTTCTTCCGTCTTGCCAGACTAACCGAATCTTGACGTTTTCTAGTGGGGCATTGGCGAGAACTGCGGCAAGCTCAGGAGAGACGGGTCCATTCTGATAGGTATAGACCTTGCCGTTAATCGCTAAGTTAATCGAGTCGGGCACGTTGTCGGTCGCAAAGCGTTGATAGACTGGCTCGTCGTTAAAAAATTCTCCAAACCCTCCAAATCTTCCACGCCGTCCAAATCCTCCAAATCCTCCAAGTCGAAATCCTCGTCGAGGACGATAGCCATAATCGATGACGGCTGCTCTGACTTGAGTGTAGGTCGCACTAATACCGTTCTTTGACCAACTGGTGACCAAAACAAAATCGGATTTGTAATTTCGATCGTAGATAACTTTGCCATCGAACGGATTCTCAACCACTTTCGACCAGGCAATATTGTCATTGGCACTCACTGAGGCGGGTGTCACGGCGAAAGCAGGCGAGATAGAGCTAATGAGGCAACTGAATCCTAACAACATTAGTGGCAACTTCATAGCTGATACCTTCCGTGAATGCAGTAGCTTATTCTGAGCATAACGCACCCGTATTAAGTTGCGATCGAGCCTCAGAGGTTGACTATTAAGTCGGGAAAGTTTCGGTGCAGTTCATTTCTCAGTCGCGATCGTCCTTCCTTTCGGTGTTAGGGAATCGCGTGAACCAACCCGGTAAAAAACGTACCCAATTGATCACCGACTCCCTAATTTCCTAGAGTTGAATGGTGGTTTTGTCGTGCAATTCCTCCACTTGAATCAGTGAACCATTGCCCAGGACAATGTTGAACCTCACCAACGATCGTTCAATTTGATATCCTGGCAAGACTCGAACTATCTGATATTCGGTCGTTAAATCACTGGTGCCATCCCACTTCAGCAATGCCAGTTGATTAGACACTATCTCACTCAGTTGTGAAACAAACTCCTCAATGACATTACTAATGTTTGGCACAATGCCGGATGGCATAAAGATATAACGCTCTTGCAAATCCAACGTCACACAAACTCGATAACGTCGTTCCGTTGAGCAGCGCAACTCAACGGTGAACGAAATCGAGCTAGGAATCACAGTCCTAACTCCCATAGTTTTTGTCCCCTCGATTAATTCAAAGAGGACAAAAACATTGAGTTCTCAGATATTCGGTAGGGGTGAAAACTGGTTGCAGGATCTTGATTCCAGCCTTTCAAGATCCCATAGCAAAGCTGACGGTGTACAATCATGAACGCCTCCTGAGTT
>JBBRMC010001007.1:0-1490 GCA_038231055.1 Leptolyngbyales cyanobacterium | reverse complement strand
TTACGATCGCAGCTTGATGAGCAGACGGCACTCGTTCAAAAACTACAAGTCAGCTTAGAGAAGGCAAACAAGATTCAGTCTGAGTTAGATAAAACTCAAAAAGAAGCGCTGAAATTAGCCGAGTCTAATCAAGCGCTGATCGACGAAAATAAGGCTCTCAAACAGGCACAGGAAGCGCTAAAAGCAGAAGCTGAAACCAAGGCAAAATCAGCACAGCTTGTGGTGCAACCCGCTCCAGCAAAACCTGCCGTTCGACGCGAAGACGATAATTTCCGCAAACAGCAGGCAGCGATGCTCGCTCATCCAGTCTTCCCGAATGCACCGATGTCAAATAGCTTTTCAGAGCAGGATATCGGCTGGTTTGACTAAATCGCGTCAATTGTCACCCGTCGGCTGCACAATAAAAGCAGTCACGAAGGACAAAGATGATGAGAACCTTGGCGATCGACATTGGTGGAAGCGGCATCAAGACCTTAGTGTTAGACGAATCGGGGCAGCCTCAAACAGAGCGCAACCGCGTAGAGACTCCTCAACCTGCTAAGCCTGATGCAGTGATTGACGCGATCGTTTCTCTCGCCAAACAGCAGGGAGAGTTCGATCGAGCTTCGGCAGGGTTCCCCGGTGTGGTGCGCGAAGGAATCACCGAAACCGCCGTGAATCTCAACCCAGATTGGGTTGGGTTTAATCTGGCAAAAGCCTTGAGCGATCGTTTGGGCAAGCCTGTCCGAGTTGTCAATGATGCCGATATGCAAGGCATGGGTGCAATTTCAGGACAAGGCGTTGAATTGGTGCTCACCCTCGGCACTGGATTTGGGTCTACCTTGTTTCTCAATGGCAAACTGGTGCCCAATTTAGAAATGGGACATCACGAATTTCGCAATGAAGAGACCTATGAACAGCAACTAGGACGGGCTGCCTTAGATCGCGTCGGGCAAAAAAAATGGAATCGCCGATTAGAGAAAGCGATCGAGTCTCTCAAAAACCTGTTCAACTACGATCATCTCTACATCGGGGGCGGCAACACCAACAAGATCACGATCGAGTTACCGCCCAACGTCAAAATCGTCCCCAACGTATCCGGTTTATTAGGTGGAATCGCGTTATGGCGAGATTAACCTGTAGAGACGTTCTGGTAGAGCGTCTCTCTTCCCGACTATCGCACCCCACCAAAAATCAAAACCGATCGCGATCGTGCCCTTCGTTAAAATCAATCACCGGACCTTTAGGCACAATTCGATTTGGGTTAATTTGCGGCTGACTCATGTAGTAATGACGCTTAATGTGATCTAAATTGCAGGTCTCTTTGATGCCCGGATGTTGATAGAGATCTTTGAGATAGTTCCAAAGATTAGGGTAATCAACAATGCGTTTGAGATTGCATTTGAAGTGACCGTGATAGACCGAATCGAATCGCAACAGCGTTGTAAATAAACAAATATCGGCTTCGGTTAACCGATTACCACACAGATATCGCTGCATTCCTAAAACGG
>JBBRMC010001006.1:0-1494 GCA_038231055.1 Leptolyngbyales cyanobacterium | reverse complement strand
GAGCGGCGGCTGTCAAAACTGCCTCAGTGGGTTCTAACCCCGCGTTATTGGTTTTGCGCTGCTCTGAAGCCTTGTACACGTGAAATAACCTGACTTGCGCGGTTTTACTCAGAGACATCAATGCAGGCAGCAAGCGAACCGCTTCTTGGGCATTGGGTCCACCTGCCATTGGCACCAACCATCGCTCAAGTCGATTCGCGCTTTGTGCATCTCCGAAGGAATCGCTTAACTTCACCAGCACCACTTCACAAGCAGCCTGTCGAATCATAGTATCGACTACGCGACTAAACACCCGTCCCGGTGTGGTTGTACTGCCTTTCCAACCCATTACGACGAGATCAATGTGTCGCTCTTTGAGCGTTTCTAGAATGGCACCTGACAAATCATGCGCCACTCGAATCTGAGTATGAATCGGAACTCGCCACGCTTGACTCAAACGACTTGCCTGCTTCAGCAGTTTTTGACCTTCTGCTGTTTTCACTGGCGTTTCTGCAAGCGCATGATGTTTGGGTACGACAATCACCTGCAAACATTCGATTTCATAGTTGCGATCGTGGGCAATTGCCACTGCCATTTCTAGGAGCGTCAGCGATGTTTTTGGGTTACTCAACGGCACGAGAATGCGTCCTTGCCCCGTCTCTGGCGATCGGGTTTGATGAATCAGGTGTGAGCGTTCTGCTTTGGGTTCCGTCAGGCTTTCGTTGTTGAGACAAGCCGCTTCAACGCGAATGATGTCGCTGCGGGTGATAATGCCAACCAATCGCCGTCCTTCTACAACGGGTAAGCTGCTGAGATCATGTCGATCGAGTAAATGCAGCACGTAGGCAAGCGTATCTTCTGGGTCAATGCGGACGGGATCGGGGGTCATCAGATCGTTCACCAGATGCTCGCCGTTTAATCCGCGTACAGAAAGGTTAGCAATATCCTTTTGAGTGAGAATGCCGACCAGCTTGCCGCTCTCGACGATCGGAAATGTGCGATGGGAAGACTGAGAAAACGCCTGCAACGCTTCTTCGATCCGCATTCGACTAGAAAGCGTTTCGACTCTGGACTGCATAACATCCGATGCGGTGAGATCTGTCCAAGGATCTTGGGCGGTCGTTTCTTTGGTCAGGTGAATGCCTTTAAATTCAAGCAGATCATCATAGAGTGAACCTTCTTCAAACAATTCTGCAATCAGATAAGAAGTCACAGAGACAATCATCAACGGCAATACTAAATTAAAGTCAGCAGTCATTTCAAACACGATGATGACCGCAGTAATCGGAGTCCGAGCAACTGCACAGAAAAAGGCTGCCATCCCCACTCGTGCATAAGTGGTGGCTAGACTTAACCCCAAAATTTGGTGTTCTCCAACGCCAACGAGGTAGCCGAGCGCCGCACCTAGCACCATACTGGGAATCAGCAATCCTCCCGGTGCGCCAGAACCATAGGTAGCGACGATCAGAAAAAATTGGACGCAAAAGACGATCGCGACGAGTTGCCAGTCTGCAT
>JBBRMC010001005.1:0-1500 GCA_038231055.1 Leptolyngbyales cyanobacterium | reverse complement strand
TGCTACGACAAGCAGCTTTAATGTGTCGCCTCTCATTCGCCGTAAAATTCGTTCAATCACCGAAGCATTTCACTCATTTAAACTCCTTTAATAGAGTAGAGTATTGCTGCAAAGGATCAGAATTTAGGGTATCGGCATGAGAGATCAAGCGTTACAAAGCGGGTTTTGGAAGACGTTAACGAACGCCTTAATGCTCAATGCCGATCTTTACGAAAATGCTCGCAACACGCCTAAAAATCATCGTTTGGCACTGACGATCGTGCTGTTAGCCGCCTTTTCTCACATGGTAGGAAGTGCTGTGATTTTGCTGATCAATCGGGCGAGCGTTCCGGTGTTTTTTGTTGCCCTTTTGTTTAACGGCTTGAGCATAGTAGTAGGCTACTATTTTTGGACGTTCACAATTTGGAAAGTCGGACAGTGGATGAAGCCCATCGACCCCACTTATAGCGATTTATTGAGTCCGATCGGGTTCGCCTATGCGCCTCAAGTCCTAAACTTTCTGACGTTAATTCCTTTACTGGGGCGACCGATCGAGTTTGTGCTGGCAGCCTGGAGCCTGCTTGCTGTCATTGTTGCCGTGCGTCAAGCACTCGACCTTCAGACTCGTCGCGCCGCATTGATTTGTCTGGTTGGTTTTCCGGTGATTCAAACCGCGATCGGGTTAATTCAAATTTTAGGGCAGCGCGTTGTAAACTGGACGACTTGAAATTATTTGGCTCGTCTTCGTCTCTGTTGAGGATTTCGACGCAGCATTCCAGAGATCGTGACTATAGAACCAAGCAACCCGATCGCATACTGAGTATAAGGAGTGCGGCGACGATGCTGACTTTCAGAGTGCTGAATACGAGAGGGTTTGTCGGGAGATTTGTCAGGCTGCTTAGGAACACGGACTGCGTGTTTAGACGGCTCGATCGGTAACCCCCGATATTTAGAATAAACCTGCGTAAACTCTGCCCCAAACAGCAAGATTTGAGCAGAATAAAACACCCAAATTAGTAGCACAATCAAAGAACCTGCTGCCCCATAAGCCGAGCTGACACTGCTGCTTCCAAGATAAAGTCCCAGAAAAAACTTACCCAAATTGAATAACAGAGCCGTCACACCTGCACCAACCCAAAGATTTTTCCAAGGGATGTCAACATCCGGTAAAAACTTATAGATTCCTGCTATTAAAACGGTGACAACACCAAATGAAATCACAAAGTTAGCAATTTGACCTACAATAACCAACCCTGGAACTAAACTTCCAAAGTAATGTGAGATTGCTGCGAGGAGTGCTGATAGAACCAGTGAAACTAATAATAAAAATCCGATGACTAGCACCATCGCAAACGATAAAAATCGAGATTGAAGAAAGCTCTTAACGCCGTTTCCAGGCTTTGGTTGCACTTCCCAAATGGTGTTGAGAGCCACTTGCAGTTGACCAAACACACCAGTGGCACCAAACAAAAGAGCAGCGACTCCAAAAATAGTAGCGATCGTGCCGCCTGATCCGGGTCG
>JBBRMC010001004.1:0-1502 GCA_038231055.1 Leptolyngbyales cyanobacterium | reverse complement strand
GTCGTCAGGATCGGACTCTGACATCTCAGAACTAAAGCGCTGCACGTTGGAGAGATAGTCCTGAATGGCGGCGGCGGTGATAGAGGAATCACTGCTGTCAAACTCCCGATCAGGAGGAGTCAAACCAAGTTTCTGCAACAGCTTGAGGTAATTTTTCTGTAACGCTTCTGAGTCGCGATCCATTGTGATAACACCCTATTCATCAGGAGATTGGCTTCCTCCGGAATCTTGGTCATTCCGAATTTCCCAAGCTTGTTCCAGAAGTTTAAACCATTGTTTCTGAACTTGGTTAATTGTGCATCCGAGGGCTTGTGCGATCGTTGCATCAGACGCTTTCTGCTGCTTCATTTGCAAGAGCGTCCCCTGCGATGGGGGAATGCGGTCTTGAAACTGCTGCCACTGCTTAGTTGATAAGCCGAGATGGTGCTCTAAGTCAACCTCTAGCCACTGGTGTACCAGTTCCCAATGGTGAGAAAAGGCAAATCGAATCAGATGATATTTAAAGCGTTGCTGTAAGTAATCTCGCTGACGCGGCGTTAACTTGAGCAATTGCTCAATGTCGTGGGCAGGCAAATCTCGCAGGCGCAGCACAAAATATTCAATGCAGTCAGATTGCTTGCGTTCTTCTAGGTAAGCAATTAGTTCTTTAATCACCGACTGGCGCAGAGTGTCTTCTGCCATTTCTGGCTCTTGAGCCACCATCTGCTCTCGCACCTGCTGAATCGACGCGACATTCCACGGCGTTTCAGATTCTAATAAAGTTCCTTCGGCTGCCCGTTCTAAATCAACCAGCGTCTCGGTAGGCTGTTGCTGTGAAAAGGTCTGCGCTCGCAGAATAATTAGCTGCTGACTTCGGTGCCCAGGTAGCGGAATTCGACGTTTGCCGTAGCGCTCAGTGAACGCCATGTATTCTGCCAGCTCTATTAGTGTGCGCGGCGTGTAGGTTGCCCCTAGTTGAGTTTCTCGGCGAAAGGCAGCCAGTGACTCGACGTAGAACCCTTGCAGAAAATCTTCGATCAGCGTCAGACGGGCTTGGTAGCTCGACTGGCTAGGAGATGGATTGATGTATCGATAAACGACCGCGCTCAGGTTGCTGTGGAGTTCGACGCGCCCTCGCACAGAACCGAGCCGATAATAGGTCAAACATTGCTGGAGTCGGTGTCGGGCTAGAGCGGTTGCCCATGCCTCTGCTTCTCCAGAAGCCTGAATGCGTTTACTTTCGGTACAGATGCGCTCAACTTCTTGCGTTAGGCGATCGGCAACACCTTGACAACTTTTCTGCTCAGATGCGGTGGTTGCCTGTTTCAATTCACTTGATAGTAGTTGAAAGATTGCTTCCACGCTCTGGCAGATATCCCCACCGATTTCTAAGGTCTTACAAATCAATTGCTTTCTCTCAATTTTGGGACGGCTAGATCACAATGATAGGTAGAAGAAACCCTGATTATTTTGGATGGATTTGGCAATGGACTTAGACCAACAAATTCAAGCGCTGGTTGAGG
>JBBRMC010001003.1:0-1507 GCA_038231055.1 Leptolyngbyales cyanobacterium | reverse complement strand
GCAAGACTTGGGTCAAGCAACGTCGGAATCGAGACAAATATAGTGCCTTGCTCAGCTTCCATCGTGTCCCAGTTTTCTAGCAAAATGTGATGGCATTCTGTCCCGATCGGAAGCGCTTCTGATTTAACCCCCAAGTGCAGACTGAGAAAACTGGGTGACTGCTGATAGCGCTGTTGCCATTTCTTCTCAGCATTGGGCATCTCAGACGAGGGCACGAGTTTCTTGAAGGTATCCCAACGAGTCGCGTTAGAAATAATTCGCTTTGCCCGATAGGTTTTACCCGACGCGAGGGTGACTCCAACCGCACGTCCGTTTTCTAGCAAAATCCCGGTGACTCTGGCTTTATATTCAATTCGGCTCCCCGCCTTTTCTAAGCCTTCTACCAGCTTTTGAGCGATTTGCCCGACTCCGCCTTTAGGGTAATTGATGCCGCCATAGTGACGATCGCTAAACACCATTCCTGCATTGATCATCGGAGTCTTATCTGCTGGAACCACTGACCAGCAATAACACTCCATATCAATAAACTTGAGCAAGGCGGGATCTTTAATGAATCGACGCGCAATATCTCCAGCGTTTTGGGGCAAATATTTCACTAACCCTAGACAAGCGAGAGGGTGTTGAAAAAATACTCGCGTCAAGTAGCCCAACTCTTCGAGCGACAGCAAATCCATCACGTTGAGGCAGTTAAATACCTTCCAGCATTCGTCATAGAACTGTCGAATCCCCTTCTCTTCGTGGGGAAACTGCCCGATTAGCTCTTGTAAGAATGTCTCATAATCCTTGTGGACTTTTAGCTCTAATCCGTCAGGCAAGTGATAGTGAATCTGCACCGGATCGGGAATGGTCTCGATGCTCATGTTGACGGCATCGAGAGCACGAGTCAGCAGATTTGTTGTGCCCTGCTTGCCAAAGCCAAAAATCATTGATGCCCCGACATCAAAGCGGTAGCTCGATTTTCCGTCTTCAGACGATCGCTCAAAATAACCCGCACTGCCGCCGGGGATCAAATAGCGCTCTAACACTAAAACGCTGGCTCCTTTAGCGGCAAGTTGAGTGGCAGTAACTAATCCACCAATGCCTGAACCAACGACGATCGCGTCATACTCGGCGGGATATTGAGAAGGAGTTGAGACAGGAGCCATGAAGAATGATGATAATGCCACGCTCTCTAGTGTATCGGATTGAGCACACGAAGGCGGGTGAACTGAAATCAGCGATGGCAGACGTGTAGAAACCTTTGCAAGAATTGGGTGAAGCCGCGTTTTGTCATGGTGGAGCCGAAAACGATGAAAAGTATTAAGACACGTCGGCACGTTAGACAAGTCGGCAGTCTCCTCGATATTACCGTTAGGATGATTTATGTCTACCTGAGATCTTGCACCTGAACTAAAACTCTCTCGTTTCTAGCATTCACCCGCCCGTGATTGAAAATCACGGTCTAACGGTGCGAAGTCCACTCAAGGGACTGAGAGAGGGTTTGAGGTTCAGTCCGTTTCAACGGACT
>JBBRMC010001002.1:0-1512 GCA_038231055.1 Leptolyngbyales cyanobacterium | reverse complement strand
GAGTTGATGGCTGATATTTGAGGTTGCTATTCCGTCTTCTTGCCAGAGACAGCAGAGCACAATCCAGTGAAACGGCGTTAACCCGATCGGCTCTAGATTTTCCTGAAAGGTGCGAGTTAGCAGTTGAGCTAAAAGTTTGATGCGATAGCCTAAGCTATAAGGAGCCAAAACCTCTTGCCAGCTTTGTCTAGATTCCGTCACGTCTAAACTGATTGATCTAGGCAGCGTTTCAGAATCGGAAATCGCAATTCGCTGCATGTTGATCAGCATCCGATCCAGGAGTTGAGAGAGCCGATCGCGCTCGTCGTAGGAGATGCCTTGCAAAGCGACTTCGCGCAGCTCAACGGCGATCGGAGGCAAGACATCCTGCAATTTGCGACCATCATCAATGAGCCAAATTCGCCAAATTCGACGATCGTGAGCATCCCGTGTGCGGTGAATTAGCCCTCGCTCTGCCATGCGATCCAAAACTCCCGTCAGAGTGCCGCCTACTTGCTGTAAGCGATCGCCTAACGTAGATGTTGCCAGCCCGTCTTCTTGCCAGAGACAGCAGAGCACAATCCAATGAAAGGGTGTTAACCCTAAGGGAGCGAGACGTTCTTGAAACTTGCGTCCTGATAGTTGGGAGAGCAGCTTGATCCGATAGCCAATTCCGTGCGGAGCCAAGATGCCTTGTACCTCTGCTGACAAAGGTAAATGGTGAGGGGGCAAAGAGATCATCTCAGCTTAAGAATTACTTAGTACACTTAATAATAAATAATTTTGTTGAAGTTTACTGTAACGTATTGTCCAGACTTGGTGAAGAGTTTTTAAGCGATGAGAAAGCGAGGGGGAGTTAGCCAAAAGAGGTGACTGTTAGAAATAGGCGAACCGGATAGAGGAAGGATTAGCCCGATCGCTCCCGCTTTTTTCAAAACGAGTTTTCCTTGAGACTCACCCCAAATCAAGATCTCAGCCCAGGAACTCAAATCTGGTTCGTGCCCTACGAGTGCGAGTGACTTCTCGGAATCTTTCCAGCCTTCTAGCCAGTTCACCCAGTCTTGAATGTTGCCACCCGGAGCAAGGTAGGCAGCGTCTTCGAGGTGTTTGCTTAATCCGGTGTCTTTAAGGATCTCAGCCGTTTGCTTTGCTCGGACTAGAGGACTTGTCAAGATCAAATCAAACTTCAAATCTAAATCAGCCAATCGCTTGGCAACTTGATGCGTTTTATGCTTGCCCTCATCGGTTAAAGGACGTTTGGCATCATTTTCATAGTCGCCATGCTGTCCTGCTAAACCGTGACGGATGAGATAGAGGTTAAAGGTTGCCATAAAAAAGGGTAGAACGCTCTTCCTTAGGTTCTACCCTTTTTTACGAATAGTTTAATTCACGCCTTTGGGATAGTTTTGCTCTGGATTGACCAAACGCAGCAGTTTTTGCTTGACTTGAGCATCATGAACGCTCCACTTCATCTTGGCGTAGTCGCTGTTTTCGGTGAAGCCAGACAAAAAGCCCATCGGAATCTCAAACCCG
>JBBRMC010001001.1:0-1515 GCA_038231055.1 Leptolyngbyales cyanobacterium | reverse complement strand
GATCGCTAAACACTCAGACGGATGCAAATCGAGATCAGGAAAGGCTTGATTTAAGCGATCGACTGCCAAAAGATAGCCATCGGGTTCGGGCTTGCTGACGGTGATGTCGTTGCTTGAGACGATCGTGGTGAAATATTGCCGGAGGTGGCATCGCTCTAAGACCAGCTCAATTTCACTGAGGCTGGCACCACTGACGATCGCTAGCTTGCAGTGGGTTGGACGAAGGTTAAAGATAAAGTCGTCTAGACCGAGATAAGTCGGTAAGGTTTCTAAGGCTGAAATTTGCTGCACATAGGCTTTGGCTTTGCGTTCGATCAGGTCGTCGAGATAGCGATCGTTGACTATTCTGCCGCGACTTTCTAGCAAATCAGAGAGACAGGCTCGATCGCTGCGCCCCAGACACATCTCCCGAAATTCTCCTGGCTTGGGGCGAAGATTTTCTTCGATGAGCAGTTGCTCGATCAACTTTTCGTGAAGCGGTTCGTCGTTGATTATTACGCCGTTGAAATCGAAAAGAACTGCTTTGAGCGCCATGAAAAACCGGGAGAGGGTGAAAAAGACTACTCTCACTTTACCAGGAGGAGAGAAGCGATCGGTTTACGGGCGTGGATTAAGTACTTTGGAGTGCTTGTAAGCGTCTTCTGCCCTCACCCCTAACCCCTCTCCCCAAGGAGAGGAGAGCTAGAACTCTTGTTCCCTCTCCTTGGGGCTACTGTGTACACACAAGTCCTCGTAGCTTCGTTTGAGTCAGCTTCTGCCCCCTAAATCCCCCAAACTTGGGGGACTTTGAACAAGATAAATGGCTTGACCTCTAAAACCTCGTTTCATCTCAAAGTCCACCAGAATGGGGGATTTAGGGGGCGAAAGGTTTTGGCAATGACGGATCGGATCAACTTGTGTGTACACGGTAGCTCCTTGGGGAGAGGGTTAGGGTAAGGGCGAATTTAGCAACGTGAGAAAAGCTACCCAATTTATCTTTATTTTCCTATACTGGTTGCTTAAACCCACTTAGCCCTCTTTCCTATGGATTTCTCTGGTCAAAATCTGCGAGGACGTAACTTTAGAGGGCGAGATCTGACGGGGGCAAATTTTTCGCAGGCAGATATCAGAGGGGCAAATTTTAGCAACGCGATTTTGAAAGGGGCAAATTTCACGGGGGCAAAAGCAGGATTACAAAGGCGCTGGCTAATTTTTCAGTTGATTGTCTCATTGTTGCTCACCGTTATTTTTAACTTTGTTGCAGCCCTACTCAACGGCGTTATCATCGCATCACTCTTTGAATCGAGCTTTACTCAATCAAATACCTATTTTCCTGGCATCGCTGCTGTATTCATGCTTGTAGCTGTATTTTATGCGATCGCCTTTCAAGGTTTAACCACTAAAGCATTTGGAACAATAGCTGTCGCTGTCGCTGTCGCTGTCGCTGTCGCTGTCGCTGTCGCTGTCGCTGTCGCTGTCGCTGTCGCTGTCGCTGTCGCTGTCGCTGTCGCTGTCGCTGTCGCTGGCGCGCTACTG
>JBBRMC010001000.1:0-1517 GCA_038231055.1 Leptolyngbyales cyanobacterium | reverse complement strand
ATTCCCCAACTCAATCTGAACGTAGAAAAGTTGGTGAAATCCTTCGCTGTAGGACGGTAGGACTAGCTTCTTAATCGTTGCGTAGATGCCTACATCTGGCACTTTGGCTTTGCCCGTTCGCTGTTGATTGCGCTCTAAAGAGCGATGCACATCAGACTCAAAGAAATAGCCAATGATTCGAGCATTGTAAAATTGCCCCAACCGAATCAGTGAGGCTCGGTCTTCAATCGTAGGGTTGGTGTTATCGATGACGACCGAGCGATCGCAGTGCAAAGCTGCCTCAATCAGTTGAGTTTGACGACGATTACGGTTTTTGTTGTTACGCATCCGGTCTTTGCTGATGACTTCATGGGTTTTGGAGAAGGTGCGATCGCAAAATGTACTCTTCCCCGATGCCTGTAAGCCCATCAAAATCTCAAGCTCCATGTTGCTACTCCACTTGTTGTCGCCGCGCTCGAATCAGAAATGCGTTCGCTTTTTCATAGTCAGGACGCTCCGGCAAATCAGAGTTGGCAAAGGCGTTATTAAAGATTTCATGCAAGCTCAATCGCCACGCATTCACCTCATCCCAAGAAACCTTCTGGTACTTGATCGCCAACAATTGCTCACGGTAATCTTCCACTCGAACCGGGACAAACCCTTCTTTTAGAATAGTGATGCCTGAGAGCAATAACCGAATCAGATGCATGGCGTGTTTCCAACGAATTTCGCCATGATTGCGTAAATCCTGTTCGATCTTCTTAAACTGCGACAGCACGTAACTGTTATAGGTTTGGTAGACCAATCGCGATAAGAAAATCTCACGGATTTCTAGTAATTTAGTTGCGATCGAGGTTTGCGTTTCGACTAGCGGTGAATATAAGCATTCCAGAACATTAGGATTTGCCTTCAACGCCAGAATCAGAAACTTTTGTAATTCCCAATAACATTCCTGTTCTACTTTATGTTCTAATTGCTCAGGAATGCCGTAGAGTGACCATTGTAAATCCGCAGGTGGAAGGTAAATGCCGCGTCGATCGGTGTCCGAATTTTCGTCATCTAGTCCATAAGCTTTAGACCCAACCACACATCGATACATCACATATTCATCCAGGTTGTACTCTGTCAAAAAGTCACCTGGCTGCATTCCCTCTCGCTGAAAATGCTTGCGAATGCTCAACTCATGACGCTTGAGATTGACTTTCACGCCATTCGGTAATTGAATCTGATAAGCATGGGAATTGTCGGTCGGAGCTTTCACAATCATCCCAACCGAACCCTGCAAGCACAGCACTTCGCCTGCGCCATTGCGACTATCACTGCGGCTCACAACCTGCGTTCCCACAGGCAAAATCAAATTCAGACTAGAAGAATCGAGCATCATAATACTTATGTAGTATCTGTAGCATAACCTTAGATTTAAGGAAATGAAAAGAGGGCAAATGGAACGGCTGATCAAAGAGTGCCCAATCTTTAATCAGAGAAGTGAGAGCTTTTTCAATTTAGACGATCGAGCCGCCGCCATTCGCACCGCAATT
>JBBRMC010000999.1:0-1518 GCA_038231055.1 Leptolyngbyales cyanobacterium | reverse complement strand
TTTCCCCACTCCACCCTTGCCGCTTGAAACCGCAATGATATTTTTAACCCCGGCGATTCCAGTGCGATCGGGCAACGATTTTTGCTGCGGAGTTTCAGCAGTCACCTCGACATCAATTTTGTTGACTCCTGGGAGGGTCTTAATTGCCCGCTCACAGTCTTCGACAATGAACTGACGTAACGGGCAAGCAGGAGTCGTCAACACGAGGGTAAAGCTGACGTTACCATTCTCGATCTTGACATTGCGAATCATGTTCAACTCCACCAAACTTTTGCGGAGTTCGGGGTCTTGAACAGGTTTAAGAACTTCTAAAACAGAACTAGCATTCAGCGTATCGAGCATTGTGTTCTCCACCCCAAGAGCGGCGATCGGACGTTGGCAACGATCTCGATCTTACCGCTAGCGTGAGCCGTCATCGCCGAGCCGAGAGGTTACTTAGAAATCAAAACAGCCGCGATCGGGCGGCGAAGTTTCAACGATCGGGTGCTCGGCTGCCTGTGCCAACTCAGAAGCAACCCGCGCCGCATATGGCTTTGTGAGTGACCAAACCAATGGCGAAAGCCAACCTTGCAGCGTTACCGAATAAGAGACACACGTCCCCAAAACCGAGGATTTAATTTCATAGGTGACTCGTTCTTCAATTCCTGGCAGTGCCAAAATGCGAACGCTCAGGAGGGACTTATCATCGACCCGTTCGACAAAAATCCGAATGGGAAACGGACCCAACCGCGTCATCGCTTCATAAATCAGTCCCGGTTTTGCTACCAGCCCACGAGGCACATTGGTACTTGACAGGAGAGGATGCCAAGATACATCGGCTAAATCAATAATTTTCTTCCACAAGTCATCGACTGAGGCAGTGCTGATCGTCTGATAGGTTCTCGCCAGCGTATATTGCAACCGTCGCCGTTTGCGATGAATAAATTTAAGAGGAATAAATGGAAAATTCAGCATGGCGATCGTTCTCCTGCAACTCAACAGGGAATCCCTATCCTAGATGGATGAGCGATCGAAGCGACATCTTCCTTAAGACTGCTGTTTGCTCTCCAACGATATGAAAAACCAGAAATCCAAACTGTATCGTGATCGCTTTAAACCTGATTCAAAATCAACCATCCTGTACTTAAATTCACGAACTTTTTACAAATTCATAGAAATTAACAGTCGCGCAAACTCCGTTTTTTCTAGGAAAAGCCCGTTCTGACTAGGGCTGTGAGGGTTGGATGATGCCCCCATTCACGATAGGCTAAAGAAGTCTGCTGATTGGGGAGAGCCATATGGCTTCAGTCGCTTGCAATCTCGACGAGATGACCATCTTTTTCGTCGCAATCGCCTTCTCAATAAGCGGGAATAAGGTGCTCCACGTTGCCAACCTCTATTTGACTTAATCTTCCAGGGATCGCAAGTTATGACAGCTTTTTCCACCTCTGAAGCCACCACCACTCAGGCTTTTCCCCCTTCTGACTCCCGCGATCGCGTTAGTCAGTGGTTTAAGACTCTGCAAGACACCATTTGCCA
>JBBRMC010000998.1:0-1519 GCA_038231055.1 Leptolyngbyales cyanobacterium | reverse complement strand
TTGTTTGGGGCAAGATCACCGTCAGCAAGCTAGGATTGGCGCGTAACGCTCCCCGGATTGCCGCAAAATTCGTTCCGGTAGAGCCGGATGTAATCAGACGATTTCCTTCTAAAACCAGGGCATAGCTCATCATCTCAATCAAATTTTGATGAGTGATAGGCACGTGCCGAGAACCCAGCAGGGCGATTCGTTTAGAACCTGTTTGCTGAATGGTGGCTAGCTCTTGTAAAAAATCATCGACTTTTGGTAGATCGATCGACTGACTCAAAGCCGTATGTATCGTGACAACGCCGCTATTTTATCAGACAGGCTCATCATCCGAACGTCTGAGCGCAATTCTTACTCAATCGCCCAAGCGCTTTTGCTTTAAAACGCTAGACTGACATCACCATCAAGGAGATGCACGATCGTGATTAGTTCTTCTCAAACCAAACCCTGGGCAAAGGCAGTATTGCACACTGCAAAAGGATTTGAGCCAACTTCTTTATCGATTTTGTCGGGAGCTATTCCCGCAGGTCTACGGGGATCTCTGTATCGCAACGGTCCTGGTCGTCTAGAACGGGGTGGGCAACAGGTCGGACACTGGTTTGATGGCGATGGGGCAATCTTGGGCGTTCACTTCACTGACGCAGGGGCGACGGGTGTTTATCGCTATGTGCACTCGGCTGAATATCAGGCAGAAGAAAATGCCGGACGGTTTATTTACGGTGGCTATGGAATGAATCCGCCGGGGGCAATTTGGGAGCGATTTAAGGCAACCAAAAATGCGGGGAACACGTCGGTGTTGGCACTTCCCGATCGACTGCTAGCTCTTTGGGAAGGTGGGCACCCTTACAGATTGGATTTAGAGACGCTTGAAACTCGCGGACTGGATGATTTAGATGGGTTGCCCAAGTCGTTGCCGTTTTCTGCTCACCCTAAGCGGGACTCGCGAACGGGCGATCTGTTTAATTTTGGAATCAGCTTTGGCAAAGAGGCGACGCTCAACGTCTATCGACTGGATGCAAGGGGCAAGCTGAAACAAAAAGGCAGCGTCGAGCTAGAGGGTTGTCCGCTGATTCATGATTTCGTGATGGCAGGGAACTACCTGATTTTCATCATTGCGCCTGT
This sequence comes from Leptolyngbyales cyanobacterium, assembly GCA_038231055.1. Taxonomy (GTDB): domain Bacteria; phylum Cyanobacteriota; class Cyanobacteriia; order Leptolyngbyales; family Leptolyngbyaceae; genus Phormidesmis_A. The sequence continues at coordinate 409 of JBBRMC010000998.1, read as the reverse complement.
GCGGTTAAGTGTGTTGCCGTTGCTGCTTCGGCTTAAGAGTTTTAGTGACTCTTTTGAATGGAAGCCAGAGAAAGGAACGCAAATCTTGGTCTTCGATCGGACATCTCTAACCCTAGTCAGCCAAGGTGAAACAGAACCCTGGTATCAGTGGCACTTTGGCAATGGCTTTGTGAACAGCGCCGGGGAGGTGATTGTGGATACGATTCGCTATGAGAACTTCGACACAAATCAATATCTTAAAGAAGTCCCAACAGGCGAAACGCATACATCCTCTAAGTCAACGCTGTGGCAAGTCCGATTAAATCCGCTGACTGGAAAGACGATCGAGACGCATCAACTCCTCGATCGCCCCTGTGAGTTTCCAATCGTGAAACCTCAAGATGTCGGTCACTCTGCATCTCACACCTTT
>JBBRMC010000997.1:0-1519 GCA_038231055.1 Leptolyngbyales cyanobacterium | reverse complement strand
ATGCTGCGAGATGTTGAATTCTCACTGGGACTGCTGCTCGCATTGCTGGTCGTCAAGCTATTAGTTACAGCACTGAGCTTAGGAAGCGGTCTGGTTGGCGGAATCTTTGCTCCAGCAATGTTTTTAGGGGCAACTCTGGGAGCCGCTTATGGAAAAATTTTGCCGTTTGCGTTGCCCTGGTTTGCATCTAGCATTGCGGCTCCCCCAGCTTATGCAATGGTGGGGATGGCAGCAGTGTTAGCAGCGAGCGTGAATGCACCGCTAACCTCGATTTTGCTACTGTTTGAAATGACTCGCGACTATCGCATCGTCTTGCCTTTGATGGCAGCCGTCGGATTGAGCGCTTGGATAGCAGAGCGGCTTAATCACCGTCCCGAGCGAGGGACAACCCTTAAACAAATTGAGTCTGACCCTGAAAAAAACCGTGCTCAAGAGGTGCTCAAAACGATGTTGGTTGCCGAGGCAATGCAGCAAAATTTTATGATGCTGCCTCAGTCAATGCCGCTCATTCAAGCTGGACTCTCTCTGACAGAAGGGCATTTTCACAGTGCGTTTGTGATCGATTCTGAGCAGCAGCTCGTCGGAATTTTAACTCTGCAAGACATTAACCGCACGATCGCTCGATTTGAGCACACTCAGACCAAAATTTGCTCGTTAGATCCTTCTTTAAAGACTCAAACGATCGCAGAAATTTGCACGGCTGAAATTCTCTACGCCCACCCCGATGAAGGGGTGAATGAGGCACTCGATCGAATGTCTGCACGCGGCATTCATCAACTACCCGTGATCGATCGAGAAACGCCCCATAAAATTTTGGGGTTGTTAACACAAGAAGACGTGACGTTGACGTGTGAATTGGCATTAACTCGCGAGTCACTCATTCCATATCTACCCAGTTTGAATCAGGCAGAGCAAGCAACTCTAAAATTACCAAATCCTAACTCAAACCCGTTGACAACGCCTGTACGCGAAGTTCAACCCTATTAAACGATGAAAAGCCTTATTTATTGCGGGCTGTCCAGATGCCTGTAAACATCATCAACATACCGCCCACGAAAATGGCGATCGCGAGTCCGGCGGGGATGACAGTGAGCCAATCGATCGAGTCCATAAAATTGAATGAGTAGTGAGGTAAGAGCTATCTTCTTACCTTAGTACGGTTAAGAGAAATCATTGATAAAATCTTGCTCAACCTATCGAGACGAGGCGATTTGCGTTAAGAAGCTTCGGCTTGACGATCGACCTGACGTAGATGAATATGCTTTCGCCCTAGAGAGATTTCAAACTCGTCTCCGGGGTGTAATTCCATCTGCTTGGTGTAGGCAGCCCCAATCAATAAATTGCCGTTTGATTGAACACTGATGCGATAGCTAGCACTGCGCCCGCCGCGCCCGTTTGTGTTTTGTTTCCCGTCAAGTTCAATTCCTTCTGCATCAATGAGTGCATTCAGAAACTTCATCATATTGACTCGCTCAACCCCGTTCTTAGTGACTGTGTAGTAGCCACACTCACGGGCTTT
>JBBRMC010000996.1:0-1519 GCA_038231055.1 Leptolyngbyales cyanobacterium | reverse complement strand
GACTTTTAAAACACCCTCTAAGGTTGCTTGTTGAGTATGGAGCGGATGTTAATGTAGTTGGTAGAAGAGGACATTATGCTTTGTCATTAGCCGCCCAGTCTGGACATAAGCGAGTGTACGAGTTTTTGCTACCGCTGACAGATCCTACACTGCATATAAAGCAGTATTTGTAAAGTTATGTCTACGCGGTATATAGCGTTTCCTAGTCTGTTGAGGTACAGTAGCAGCAGTGCGTAAACCAACCTCGGATATCTTCTAAAGAGACCTTAGCAAACGCTGTGGCAATGGCTTGAGCTAAGTCAGGATAAGTTCTCGCACCGATGGAACGTAGGATGCTTTTCAGCTTTGACCAACAGTTTTCAATCGGTGAGAAGTCCGGAGAATAAGGTGGTAGATAAAGCAGTTTTGCTCCTGCTGCGGCAATTAAAGTTTCGATGGCTTTACCTTTATGAATCGAACAATTATCCATCAGGACATACGCCCCTGCCCAAAGTTTTGGCACCAAGCGCTGCGCAATGAAGGCTTCAAACGTCAGACCATCCGCAGCGCCGAGTAGGCTGACTTGGGTCAGCAGTCCTTGCAGACCAATGGCACCGATGAGGGAGACATTTTTACCACGCTTTTGAGGGCGTTTACCCCGTGCGCGTTTGCCTTTGGGTGCGCGTGCAAACAGGCGTGTGAGAGCGAGATTCACACCGGACTCATCGAGAAAGATTAAGTCTTTGGCCAGAATCCCTTGCACTAGTTGCCAAAACTCAACGCGTTGCTGCTGCACACGGTCACTCTCTTTTTCAGTCGGATGGAGTGTTTTTTTTGACGGTAAGCTTCAACTTGGTCAGCATCCGATCTACAGTGGAACGTCCAATCAAAACACCTGTTTTGCGTTCTAACTGGTAGCGGAGTTCGTCCAAGGTGGCATCATTCTGTGCTTCGACCAGTTGCTCCAGCACCTTTAATTGCTCAGCATTGAGTTTCGTTGGTGTCTGCTCAGTGCGTACCTTTGGTGCGATGCTGCCAGTCTCTCGTTGTTGTTTGAGTAGTTTTTCAATAAAGCTCAAAGCGACGCCAAATTGCTGAGCTAGTTGACGTTGCGAACGATTGCCTTGCGCATACGCAGTGACAATTTTCTGGCGGAGGTCGAGCGAGTAGGCTTTCAGAGCAAGTGCCGCGAAAACGATCAGTAAAACTGCCTCTAGTTATACCTCACTAGGTCGGGAAACGCTATATCCGTCAGAATTCGCGGTAATTCTGTCTTTTCGTCATAATTGACATACCAAACCCAGTTAAAGCGACGCTCTCCCTCGAGCAATGATTCGTGCTCTCCCGGAATCACGTATTGCAGAATGTGAGAATTGGGAAACTGATAGAAGACAAAGCGCTCTGTGAAGATCGCCGCCGCTTCTGAGTCTAAGTCCTGTTCGTTGACCAAGCCGCGATAGCCAACATAGCCAGCATATAGAGGTTCATAAGTCGGTAATAGCAAGTGGCGCAGGGTAGAATTTGGGCCGTCAGCACCGAT
>JBBRMC010000995.1:0-1520 GCA_038231055.1 Leptolyngbyales cyanobacterium | reverse complement strand
TGTCAAAGAAGAGATGGCTCTGACGCTCGATCGAGAACCTAGCCTATCAGAATGGCTACAAAAAAACGGGTTATCTGAAGCCGAGATTCAACAGACGATCGCCGAGGGTGAGGCTGCCAAGCGTCGCATGGTGGAAGCCAACCTGCGTCTCGTCGTCTCGGGTGCTAAAAAATATACTAAGCGTAACGTAGACCTGATGGACTTGATCCAAGAAGGCACGATCGGGATGCAGCGGGGAGTTGAGAAATTTGATCCCACTAAGGGATATCGGTTCTCAACTTATGCCTACTGGTGGATTCGTCAAGCGATTACCCGGGCGATCGCTGAGAAAGGTCGAACCATCCGCCTCCCCATTCACATCACCGAAAAGCTCAACAAAATTAAAAAAGCTCAAAGAGCGCTGACTCAAAAACTAGGGCGGGCTGCCACGGCTGCGGAACTAGCGGTCGAACTAGAGCTAACGCCTCGACAAGTGCGTGAGTATTTAGAGCGGGCGCGTTCTCCGCTATCTCTAGATCTACGAGTTGGCGACAATCAAGATACTGAACTCGGTGAACTTCTCGAAGACACTGGACCCTCTCCAGAAGATTTTGCGGCTCAAACTGCCCTTCGTAATGATCTTGAGACTCTCATGGCAGATCTCACTCCTCAGCAGCGAGAAGTTTTAGCACTGCGTTTTGGTCTAGAAGATGGGAAAGCTCTAACGTTGGCGAAAATTGGCGATCAACTCAACATTAGCCGTGAGCGAGTTCGTCAAATCGAGCGTGAAGCCCTCACCAAGCTCCGCAAGCGTAAAGGCGACATGGGAGAATATTTAGCCAGCTAAATTCGTAGCATCCCCCCCTGCTTTGGTTCGGTTCCACCTACTTTCATTGGCTAATTCTGTTGTTACAGTAGGTTTAACAAAAGTTGATTCCGTCCTCTAAGTGAGGTTGATAAACGTGAACGATACATCCAACCAAGTTCCAGAATTCATCAAGAACGGCGAGTCTGGCTTGCTGTGGCAATACGTCCAGTCTCTCAGCCCTGAAACGATCGCTCAATTGTCAAAGCCGTCTTCTGCCGATGTGTTTCAGGTTGTGGAGCGAAACATCATTGGATTACTGGGTGGTCTGCCGTCTGACAACTTTGATGTCACCATCACCACCAGCCGTGAGCATCTGGGGAGACTCTTGGCATCTGCGATGATGAGCGGTTATTTTCTTCGTAATGCCGAACAGCGCATGACCTTTGAGTCAGCCTTTCAAGTCGCTGAGTCCAGCACGTCTGATCAATAATGGGTCGATAGCTATCGACGTGTGCGCGTCTTAGAAGGTTTTACGTGAAAGCTAATCGAATGGCGGCAGAGCGCCCGGACGGTCTGCCGTCTTTTGCTGTTGTAGAATTACGCACCTCTCTTCTCACCTGGTATGCCCGATCGGGACGTGATTTGCCCTGGAGACACACTCGTGATCCCTATCGGATCTGGATCTCCGAGATTATGCTCCAGCAGACGCAGGTGAAAACGGTAATTCCCTACT
>JBBRMC010000994.1:0-1521 GCA_038231055.1 Leptolyngbyales cyanobacterium | reverse complement strand
GTTTATTTTTGAATCGTAGTTGCCGATTGATTAAACAACAGCGATCGAGACTTCTCCATATCGACTTGCTGGGTTTTAAACGCCTCGGCTTTTTTATAAGCGCGAATCGTTGCAGGGCGAGATTGAATCGCCTCAAACCATCGCTTTAGATGAGGAAAATCTTCCAGGTTTTGCCCTTGAATCTTGTAAGGAACAATCCACGGATAAGCAGCGATATCCGCGATCGAATACTCCCCTGCTACAAATTCGCGATCGGCTAATTGCTTGTTCAGCACTGCATACAGCCGTCCTGTCTCGTTGACATAGCGGTCGATCGCATAGGGAATCTTCTCAGGTGCATATTGACTGAAGTGATGATTTTGTCCTGCCATTGGACCTAACCCGCCCATCTGCCAAAACAACCACTGCAAGGTTTCGACTCGACTCCGCAGATCAGATGAAATCAGCTTTTCAGTTTTTTCTGCCAAATAGAGCAAAATAGCGCCCGACTCAAACACCGAAATTGGATCACCACCTCCGAGGGGATCGGGATCGACGATCGCAGGAATTCGATTATTAGGTGAGATTTTGAGAAACTCTGGCTTAAATTGATCGCCCGTTCCAATATTGATAGGCACGATCGTATAAGGCAGTTCAACCTCCTCTAAAAACATCGTGACCTTATGACCGTTGGGCGTTGTCCAATAATAAAGCTCAATCATGGATAAGGTTCTCCTAATTCTGCAAGTTCAACAAAGTCTAGAATTGCCTTTATTCTCACCCCTCATCTTTGAGGAAGTTTCTTAAATAGTGGCAAGGCTCAGGCAAGCTGCAACTCTTTTAGCGTTGGGTAATCTGTATAGCCATGTTCACCTCCGCCATAAAACGTGTCTGGATTGGGTTCATTCAAAGGCGCGTTGAGTTTGAATCGCTCTGGCAAATCTGGATTTGCAATAAACGCTTTGCCAAATGAGATGAGGTCAGCCTTGCCACTCGCGATCGCAGCATTGGCTTTTGCCTGGTCATAGTCCCAATTTGCTATGAGATTGCCCTGATAAATGGGACGAAAATAAGCCGTTGGAACGGCGTGTCCTCCGTGTCTTAAATCCGCTTCGCTTGGCTCTAACAAGTGCAGATATGCCAGATTAAACCGATTTAGTTGCTCGATGAGATAGCTAAAGGTCGCTTCAGGATTTGAGTCAGACATACTGTTAAAGGTGCTGCTGGGTGAGAGACGAATGCCCACGCGATCGCTGCCCCAAACTTCGACCACTGCTTCAGTGATTTCTAGATGCAACCGGGCACGATTCTCGATCGAGCCACCATACTCATCCGTCCGTTTGTTTGCTCCATCTCGCAAAAATTGATCGAGCAAATAGCCATTTGCCCCATGAATCTCAACCCCGTCGAAACCCGCCTCTAGCGCATTTTTAGCCCCCTGACGAAACTGCTCAATAATGCCAGGAATCTCAGACAACTCTAAAGCACGAGGAGTTTCATAAGGCTTCATGCCCTCGTAGGTAAGCAACTCGCCCTCGATCG
>JBBRMC010000993.1:0-1525 GCA_038231055.1 Leptolyngbyales cyanobacterium | reverse complement strand
GTCGGGTCCGACGTTGCGGTTTAACACCGATGCGGTGATTTGCCTGACAGGGGCGGCGATGAATGCCACGATCGACGATCAGCCCGTTTCTTTTTGGGCAGCAGTTTCGATTTCAGCAGGTAGTACTTTAAAGCTCAAATCCATTCAAGGAGATGGCTGTAGAACTTATCTCGCGGTGCAAAACGGATTCAAAATTCCCGATTATTTGGGCAGCAAATCGACGTTTACGCTGGGGCAATTTGGCGGACACTGCGGACGTACTCTTCGCACCGGAGACGTGCTGAAACTCTATCCTGTTAGCGATCAGCCTCTACGATCGCTGCCCCCAAATCTAATTCCACGCTACACCAACACCTGGGAAATTAACGTCATTTACGGTCCGCACGGTGCACCAGATTTCTTTACAGACGCGGACATTCAGACTTTTTTTGCCACCGATTGGGAAGTTCATTACAATTCCTCTCGAACGGGGGTTCGGTTGATTGGTCCGAAGCCTCAGTGGGCACGAACAGACGGCGGTGAGGCGGGGCTACATCCCTCGAATATTCACGATAATGCCTATGCGATCGGAACGATTGATTTCACTGGGGATATGCCTGTGATTTTGGGTCCCGATGGTCCGAGTTTGGGCGGATTCGTCTGCCCTGCTACGATCGTGCAGTCCGACCTCTGGAAAGTGGGACAGCTTAAGCCAGGAGACACCATCCGATTTTGCCCGTTAACGTTTGCAGGAGCATTGCAAAACGAACGTGAGCAAGATCAAGAAATTTATACGTTGCAAAAAAATCTACAGCCTAGAGAGAGATTAACAATCGAGAACGATCGATTCTTGAGAACGATCTATCGATCGGATCGGGCAACGCTTTATGAGATTTTTAAAACGCCAGATCAAATCGCAGTGACTTATCGCCCATCAGGAGACAAATATCTTCTGGTTGAATATGGTGAATTAGTACTGGATTTGAATTTAAGATTCCGAGTTCATGCGTTGATGAATTGGCTACAAACGAATTCGCTGCCGGGAATTTTAGAGTTAACACCCGGAATTCGATCGCTACAGGTTCACTACGATAGTCGCATTTTGCCTCTAGCAGAGTTACTAGAAACGCTAATTGCGGCAGAAAGAAAACTGCCTGCGATCGAGGATATAGAAGTGCCAACGCGAATCATTCATCTACCGCTCTCATGGGAAGACGAATCGACATTATTGGCGATCCAAAAGTATATACAGTCGGTGCGAAGTGATGCGCCGTGGTGCCCCAGCAATATCGAGTTTATTCGCCGAATCAATGGATTAGAGAGTGTTGAACACGTCAAAGAAATTGTCTTTAACGCCAGTTATCTAGTGATGGGATTGGGCGATGTCTATTTGGGGGCACCTGTCGCGACTCCGATCGATCCGCGTCATCGGTTGGTGACAACAAAATATAATCCTGCTCGCACCTGGACACCCGAAAATGCGGTCGGCATTGGGGGCGCTTATCTTTGCGTCTACGGCATGGAAGGTCCCGGCGGCTATCAGTTT
>JBBRMC010000992.1:0-1526 GCA_038231055.1 Leptolyngbyales cyanobacterium | reverse complement strand
CGATGCGTTAAAAAAGCCAGCCGACGCGTATTGGTTATAGGGAGAAATGCCATTTCCAGCCGCCAACTGCGTTACTAACTGGTCTTTTCCACTAAAGGAGGTGGAGAGGGTCAACCAGGTTAGAAAGCTCATGGTTATGTTGGGGTCTTGAGCTGTCAGGATAGTCGGTCGTCCGGCAGCATCACGAGTTGCAAAGAACCGCCCTAGAGCATTCCCCTGACTACCAGGGGGACCTTCAAACCGAACTCCCTTTCCAGCGGTTGCCCCTGAGAGGTTGATCCAAACATTGCCGAATAGCTTGGTGGTGGTTGAAAACTGCTGTTTTTCAAGGGTGGTGGTTCGCGCTTCGAGAGCATCCACTCGACCTCGTAAGGTGGCTAATTCAGCCGCAAATTCTTCTTGCAGCTTTTGCAGGGTCACTAAGTCTTCTTTTTTGACTAAATCTGCGGTGGAAGCAGCGATTAGCTCATTGACGCGATCGAGACAGGCATTCAGTCCGGCTGCAAACTCATAGCGAGTCATGGCACGATTGCCGCGATAAGTCTTGTCGGGATAGCCCGCAATACAGCCATAGCGCTCGACTAGAGATTGTAGCGCCTGAAATGCCCAATCAGTCGGTCTAACATCGGTCAATTGAGACACGGATGTGACTTGTGACAGAGATTGGTCAGCATCCGCTTCAGTTGGCTCTAGAGGGGCAACTCCGTTGACCGCATCCATGCTTATTGTTGAATCTGCGACGGGGCTAACCGGGGATTGAGGGGCGATCGTATCTGATTTCTCAACCCCTACTGGTGCCGCAGGATTGGCAGCAAGTTTGATAGAAGATGGTTCAACACGTTGTAAGTCAAGTTTTATGGGGGTTGAAACCGTTAAAGAGTCAGTAACAGCGAGTTTAAGAGATTCTGGAGCCGATTCTGCTCGAACAGCGACTTGAGAATTGGCACTATAGAAAACTGCCCACGCGATCGGAGACAGCAATAGAGCCTGCCAGATTTTGGACTTGCTAAACATCAGCCTCACACCTATATCTAAAGACATACTGAGGTGTAAATTTATCAGACCTAAGGCGTTGAATGTGTAGTGTCCAGTACAACCTGTATCCCAATCAACACAAATTTGTAAAGCTGACGTGACAAATTTAAGTCTTTGCTTCTAGACTTTCCAGCCGGCTTTTTAGCTCCTGATTATCTTTTTTGAGCTGATCGACTTCCTCACGCAGTTGTTTGACTGCTTTATCAGAACCCGCCTGCTTCTGCACAGTCTGTACCGATTCTTCCGCAATGCGGCGCACCCGCCCATCAGGGGTTTGGTCAGCCAGTGCTTGCAGAATGCCGATCGCTTTAGTCGTCTCCATCTGCCCTAAGGCGAAAGCGACTGCCACCTGAGTTAAAAAGAAGGTTTCTCGCGACAATTCCTGCAATCGCTCTAAAATTCGCTCTAAGTTGACGTTGGTTTGTCCGCTAGAGATGACACCGAGGGCACGAATTGCTGCCAGACGAAGCGGTTGCGGCACTCCGATCGTG
>JBBRMC010000991.1:0-1527 GCA_038231055.1 Leptolyngbyales cyanobacterium | reverse complement strand
TCCTCTAAGTCAACGCTGTGGCAAGTCCGATTAAATCCGCTGACTGGAAAGACGATCGAGACGCATCAACTCCTCGATCGCCCCTGTGAGTTTCCAATCGTGAAACCTCAAGATGTCGGTCACTCTGCATCTCACACCTTTTTATCAATCCATCGTCGTGGCGTTAACCCAGCACAGGATTTGTTTGGTGCCATTGCCCGGTTTGATCGAACGACTGGAGAGCTAATAGAATCCGATTTAGGTGAAAACCGTTACCCAATGGAGCCGATTTATGCCCCGGATGCTGAGAATCCCAATCGGGGTTGGATTGTCACCGTTGTCTATGACGGAACACTCGATCGTAGCGAAGTCTGGGTTTTTGATAGCGATCACCTTGATGATTCGCCTGTGTGTCGTCTAGCATTACCCGAAGTAATTCCGTTAGGATTCCACGGCACTTGGAACCCCGCTTAAGAGTCTTCTTTCTCGATATACACTGTCACAGCAGCGACTGCGATCAACATTTCATCATTCTTGTCGTTGAATTCCTCGATTGCGCGTCCTTGCACAATCATGCCGCCTGCCCCGACAGTGAGAGTCTTTCGTCCAAACGGCAAAACCGCTAGCACCTCTGCCTCTCTGACCTGATCGGGGTAGGGAACCGCCACCTGCACCTCGACAATCATCTGATCGGGATGGTCTAATCCCGCGACTTCCCAGACACCGGGAAGGGCATTGTGCGCGATCGCGTTTCTCACGGCACGAGCCGCTGCCACAGTGGGTTCTTGCCCATGCTGATCGACTCCCATTCCCATCTCTATGATGAAGCGTTTTCGAGCCACAGGTTTCTTGCCCTAACGTGAGTGATTTGATTTATCCTACATCTCCGGCTACTCTTTTGGCTCGATCGGGTCAACGTCAGGTGTAGCGGCTGTGTTTGGTTTGGGTATCTCACTGCTTAGGCTCTTAAAAATAGAGAACGGCGATCGCTGGGTGAACCTGACTGAACGTAACCGACGATCGTTGCCTCTAAATATCCGGTTGATCGTAGTGCCTCTAAGCAGGCTTCTGCTTTGTTTTCGTCAATGCTTGCGATGAGACCGCCAGAGGTTTGTGGGTCAAACAGCAGAGGATAATCGGGATAGTGTTTGGCTTCGTCGAGGTTGACGATCGCTGAACTCGATCGCAGATTTTGAGGATGGAGAGAACTAAAGATTCCTTGCCGAATTGTTTGACGTGCGCCTTCCAATATGGGTATGGCGGAGAGATTGAGGGTGACGGACCTCTGAGAGGCGTGCATCATTTCAACGAGGTGTCCGAGTAAGCCAAAGCCTGTGACATCGGTGCAAGCCGTTGCGCCATGAGTCAGAAAGCAAGTGGCAGCTTGCTGGTTAGAAATCAGCATTGACGCGATCGCGCCATCAATCCAGCGAGGGTTTGCCTGTCCTCGCATTTCGGCTGCAAAGAGGGTTCCGGTGCCGATCGCTTTAGTCAAAATGAGCACCTGTCCGGACTGCATTCCGCTTTTTCGCAAAAGCCGTGTCGGAT
>JBBRMC010000990.1:0-1534 GCA_038231055.1 Leptolyngbyales cyanobacterium | reverse complement strand
TCTAACTCTGAAACCTGCCGCTTAATCGGTTTAGCGCGAGGCAGCTCGCCACATCTACTAGACTACTTAAATCGAGCGGTTTATCCCGCTATCACCCTCGCGATCGGACCTGAAGGCGGCTGGACAGATGCCGAAATTGAAAGCGCGATCGCAGCAGGATATCAGCCGATTTCTCTCGGTCGTCGCGTGCTTCGAGCCGTCACTGCTCCGATCGTCGCGCTTTCTCTAGTTGCAGGAGTCGTTGAAACCGTGAAGACTGAAGAGAAGAAACCTAATTTTTCGGTCTGAGTCAATCATGCTGGATCAAATTGCTGCCGCCTTCGATCGTCAAGACTATCGCACTGCCGCCAAATTGCTCAAAGAATTCTTGCACGAATCGCCTCAAAATCCGTTTGGGCAATTTTATCGTGGGCGGCTCTATGAAGTGTCTGGCAAATTAGAGGCAGCCGAAGAGATCTACCGACAATTGTTGCGTGATGTCGTCAATCCCAAAATTGTAAGTCAGGCTCGGCAAGGCGTTCAGCGACTCGAAGCCTTAGCCCAAACTCGTCAACAAAGTACGATCGCTAAAGCCACCGCCGATCCCAAAAATGCCGAACTGGGGATGTTGATTTTAGAAGCCATCAGCAGCGACATCCGCACAACATCAGCGCAGAACTTTGCTCGAATCATGAAGCTAGATGCCTACACTGCACGGTTACAGCTTCCTCATCGGGGCTGGCGGCTCTATCGAACGGGCGCGATCGGAGAACTTCAACTCTATGGGCAGCAGCTTAGAGAAGCTGAGATTCCGGCGTTTTGGGCACCCTTAACTGCAATTCAAAGCCTGCAAGTTTTCCAAGTTCAACATTTTCAACGCTATCAGCCTGACGCGTTGCGAAGCAGTTCCCCCTTCAGGGTAATCGCCATTTGCCAAAACGAGCACGATCAATTGGGTTCTCTAAGATTCGATTGGGCAGAAGTGACCCAGCGCGTTGAAGGACGATTGCCGATTTTCGAGAACGTTATAGACACTGACGCTCGACAAAGGACGCAACGACAGCGCAAAGAACAAACCCAAGACTATGCCCACATCTGCGATTTACATCTTTCTAAAAGACGCTGCATTTTGCGACTCTGCGATTTTAATTATCAATTTCATCAAGGGATTGCGTTCTCCGCTCCTGATGCCGCCGCGATCGAGCAAACCACTAATCGTATGCAGTGGAATCATCTGCTGGCGTTTCTCAACTATCAACTCCCTCAGCAGCCTGTTTGGTCAGACTTCACTCCCTTTTCAGAAACCGCGATCGAGTTTCCTAACCTGATCAACCGCCTCAATCCGCACATTCGTTTGTTTGGTCAAGATACTAGTCCCTTAAATCCTGCATTTCATCTCTATAGCGGATTAGCTTTCTCAAAAGATATCCAAACTTTAATCCCTGAGATGGAGGCTCAAACTGAATCCGATTAACGACAATGCTATTGAGGAAATTAAAGAGTAGTTAGGTTAGAAAAGTTCTATGAAAATTATCCGTTACATTCTAGCGATCGT
>JBBRMC010000989.1:0-1540 GCA_038231055.1 Leptolyngbyales cyanobacterium | reverse complement strand
TTGAACAAGATAAATGGCTTGACCTTTAAAACCTCGTTTCGTCTCAAAGTCCACCAGAATGGGGGATTTAGGGGGCGAAAGGTTTTGGCAATGACGGATCGGATCAACTTGTGTGTACACGGTAGCTCCCAAAAGGAGACAGGACAGGAGGTCTGGCTCCCTTCTCCCCAGGGAGAAGGGTTGGGGATGAGGGCATTTCATATCTGCATTCAGCAACGCCAGTACTGCCTCCAACTACGATCGAAGCAACACAACGTTCTTGGTCAGCGGTTGCCGATAACCTTTGCAGCTTTCAATCTGCCTAAGATGCTATTTAGGATGGTCAGGCGGAAGCTCTCTGCCTAGTTTTTGATTTCGGATTTGATCTCTTCATAGACTCGTCCTTTCCAAGCGCCACCTTTGCCTTGCCAGTGGCGACGGGCAGAGTCGATCGTCATTAACGTGTACAGGAATGCGATCGTAGGTAAACAACCCGCTAACCTGCACATTCTGACTGCTGTGTTTTAATGACCGTCCGCGATCGGTTAGAAAAGCTACTCATAATGCGTCCACATCCGCAAAATTTTTACCGTGTTCTCAGGCTCGATGACTTCGTACACGAGACGATGCTGAATGTTGATTCGCCGCGAGTATGCACCTTCCAAATCTCCCACTAATTTTTCGTAGGGTGGTGGATCTTGAAACGGATTGGCTTGAATGAGATCAAGTAAAGCCTGCGCCTTATTTTGTAAATTGCTAGAAGCCAGCTTTTTGGCATCTTTCTGTGCCTGTTTGACGTAGACCAAATTCCAACTCACCACTTTAACTCTCGATCGCATTCCTCGATCGGGGTTGCCAATCCTTCCCGAATCGATTCTCGCATTCCCGGAACCGAGAGAAGATACAAGGTTTCCTGCACCGATGCCCAATCAGCTTCAGATAACAACACTGCATTACTACCCTGTCCTGCGATAACAATAGGCTGGTGCGACTGGCTGACCGAATCGATCAAATCCTGCAACTGCTGTTGAGCTTCATTGACTGGGATCATAATTCTTCACCTGCTTCAATACGCCGTTCTAGATGATGTCCGCTGGTTATCAATGTTCCCTTATTATGAGCGATCGAGCTTCTATTGTTTTGATGAAACTTTCTGCCTAAGATACCAATTTAGAGTAGTCAGACGGAAGCTTTCTGCCTAGTTTTTGATTTCGGATTTGATCTCTTCATAGACTCGTCCTTTCCAAGCGCCGCCTTTGCCTTGCCAATGACGACGGGCTGAGTCAAGTGTCATTAACGTGTAGAGAAACGCGATCGCGGGCAAACAACCCGATAACCAGATTGGACACCGATAAAAACGCACGATCGAGCTATAAGCCACACTCATCAGCAAATAGGCAAGCAGGCTGGGGATGGCGATCGACCATTGCCCCGCAAATCCTCCAACGATGGCTCCCATAGGCGGAAGTAGGTAAATGAGGCTCATGCCAAACACCGTGCCGATTAGCAATAGCGGCGAGTAATTTAACTGAGTGAATGCTGTTCGGGCGACCATTGTCCA
>JBBRMC010000988.1:0-1540 GCA_038231055.1 Leptolyngbyales cyanobacterium | reverse complement strand
GAGTCTGCAAATTGCTGAGAGCCCTGTACGGACTGAAGCAATCTCCACGCAGCTGGAACTCGGACTTCTCAAAGAAACTGATTGAAAATGGTTTCGAGCGATGCGCACTGGATGCGTGTCTGTTCAGGAAGTACATCTCGGCAGAGCAAGGATGGGTGTATCTCATCTGCTATGTGGATGACATCATTGTTGGAGGTGGAACGGAAGCAGTTCAAACGACTGCGGAACTACTCAAGACTCTCTGGGACATGGATGATTTTGGAAGACCGAAGGATTACCTTGGTTTCGAGATCGAATATGTACGAGTCGGAGAGGCAGGAAATGACAAAGCATTTTGCCTGCTGCACCAAACCCGCTACATTGGGGAGTTGGTGAAAAGATTTGGCATGGAAAGCTGCAAGAAGATTTCGAGTCCTTGCGAGCCTGGAAGCGTGCTGCAAAAATCTGATCAAGCGACTGTCGAGAATGAGATCGACTCTGTGGACTTTCCATATCGGGAGTTCTGTGGAGCAATGATCTATTTGCGAACAAGACCTGATGTTACATACTGTGTTAACAAACTCTGCAAATGGATGCAGAGTCCAGGACCAAAGATGGTGACTGCTGCAAAGAGGTTGCTGAGATATCTGAGCTGTCACAAGAGAGCAGGAATCTCATTTGGTATCAACAGAGCAAAGTGTTTAGATGAAGCGAACCAAAAGAAAATGGATGAGCTGTTCAACGCAAATGCAATGTATGGAATGACAGACTCGTCATTCTGTGACAACACAGACACAGGACAGTCCACTAAGCGGGATGTAATTATGCTTGCAGGAGGACCTGTGAGTCATTCTTCATATGAATACAAGGCAAAATTGGGTGACACAGAGATACAGTGTGACGGAAGCATCATGCGATCAACAGTAGAGGCTGAATATGTGGCCCTGTCTGGAGGTGCAAATGACCTGATCGCACTCAAGGAGCTGACAAGCTTCTTTGCTGGATCTGTGAATGGGACTGTCAACTATGGACAGGACAAACCAATCTCTGTTTCTGTTGCAGAACAGAGTGAAATTGCAAACAGTGGCGAATTCATGAAACAGCCAATGGCTATTTTTGGAGACAATCAAGGGTCAATCAGATGTGTAACTCACAGGACTGGGACCAAACTTGCAAAGCACATTCGGATCAAGCAGCACTTGATCAGGGATTTGTATGAATTCAAGGCCATAGAACCATTCTTTCTGGGGACCAAAGATCAACTTGCCGATGTCATGACAAAGGGGTTGTTTGGGGGCGAACACAGCAGACTCTGCAGTCAGCTGATGTACTTTCCAGAGGAAGAATATGTACAACAACAGGGAGGAGACTCAAGCTCAATGCATGAAGATTGAGTCAAACTACCAATTCAGAGATCCAACAGTGTCCACGTGAACGCAGATTGGATCTGAGGGGGAATTAGGGTTTGATATCCCTTAGGGGGTGTTAACCTAGTTTTCAATTAGTTGGGGGAGTTTCTATTTAGGGAATTCTGTTAACTTAAAAAATATCTAGAACGGTT
>JBBRMC010000987.1:0-1542 GCA_038231055.1 Leptolyngbyales cyanobacterium | reverse complement strand
TAGTGCCCTAGGGGAATCTCCGAGTAATTCCTTAGAATCTCGATAGAAATCACTTAACTACTACTACTCAGACTGAGTGGCTCTCCCGGATAAATTGTCTTGACCTACGAGTTTTGGCGGAGGTCATCCATAGAGTGCACTTAAGTGACGTTAGATCTTGCAGATGAACTGTTTTTCTACCTCTAAATAGTTCACAGAAGACAAACAGGAGATCACCAACTTGTTGCGCGACTTCTATATTTTTATCTTGTTGAACGAATCCAATCTAAAAATTACTGTGAGTCTCTTCAAAGCTTGTACAAATTGACCTTATCTTCATACACGGCTAACAATTGAAGGGGGGTAGGCTGAGGCAGTCTTGCTGCTCAAAATTTACAGTTGCTTCTCCCTTGGGGTTTGAGATCGCTATGGAGATGGAGACTGCGAAGCGATCGTTCCTCATCAGCAGTGATACGCTGGTTGCGATTCACCTCACACACAATCTATGGCACTGTCTAAACTCTCTAAGCGAGTCTCTACTGCTTTAATCAACGCATTAGGAGCCGGAGTTGTTCCCCGTCTGGGGCTAGACTATATTGCGGTGGGTAGAGAAAAAGAAGTGGCGACGCTGCTGCAAGATTTAGAAACGATCTCGGCAGGGGGTGCGACATTTCGCTTAGTGATTGGGCGCTATGGGGCTGGCAAAAGCTTTACGCTGCAACTGTTGCGTAGCCATGCGATCGAGCAAGGCTTTGTGGTGGCAGACGCTGACATCACGCCCGATCGTCGTCTTGCCGGAACCAATGGTTCTAGTGTTGCGACCTATCGAGAACTGATGCACAACCTCACAACCAAGAGCCGACCCGATGGAGGGGCACTGACGACGATTCTAGAGCGCTGGATTGCGGGAATTCAGACTCAAGTGGCGCAAGAAACGGGTTTGCAGCCCACTGATGAGGGGTTCGACTCGCAGGTAGAAGCCAAAATTCGAGAAGTCACGCAAGATGTCGCCGATTTGGTCAATGGCTTTGAGTTTGCGACGGTGATTATTGCCTACTGGTCAGGCTATCGCACAGATAATGAAGCAAAAAAAGAGTCGGCGCTGCGCTGGCTGCGGGGAGAATTTTCGAATAAGACGGAGGCGAGGGCGGCGCTAGGAGTGCGGGTGATCATCGACGATGACACCTGGTATGACTACATCAAACTGCTAGCTCGATTTGTGGCAGACATCGGCTACAAAGGACTGATCATTGTGCTAGATGAAGTTATTCACTTACTGAAAATCTCAACCACCGTGTCTCGTCAAAATAACTATGACAAACTGCTGGCAATGTTTAACGATGTCATGCAGGGCAGAGTGTCGCACTTGGGGATCGTGATCGGAGGCACTCCACAATTTTTAGAAGACCCGCGACGAGGACTTTATAGTGATCCAGCATGGCAACGGCGCACGGCTCAAAGTGCGTTGGTTGCTCAAAGTGGCATGGTTGATACGATCGCTCCGGTGATTCGTCTAGAACCCTTGAGTCAAGCCGAAATTCTGCAATTGCTGCAACGATTAGC
>JBBRMC010000986.1:0-1544 GCA_038231055.1 Leptolyngbyales cyanobacterium | reverse complement strand
ACAACCAAAACACTTTTTCCATATCTGGACTAAACTGATCTCTTGAAATGAATGTAAAACCCAAAATATGCAGTAACGAACCCAAAACGAGTCTTTCGAACAATTTTCCATAAGTGGACTTATCCGATCCACGAATCGATAAGGTTTGCGCCCCTATGGCATTCAGTAAAAACAGAAAGAATGTCCAGTCAATTGTAGTTGCTACTTTCTCATTATCCTTGCCCCAAATCAACTCGCCTGCCAAACCACCATATTCTCGTTCGTGATTAGCAGCTATCTCTCTACACGCTTTTACGAAAACTTCTACATATTCTGGTCAGGACTTTCGCTTAGACGGTTCAGGAAGGGTCAGGACTATCTAAATTGGGATTGATACGGTAATGTGGAAAGGATGATAACGAGACAACAGTACATCGAATATCTGCTGAACACGCCGGTGAACTATACATGCAGCAATCTGGCTGAGCATCTGGAAGGAGTGAGCCACGATGCGGTCAGCGACTTTTTGCAGCGAGGCCGGGTGACGGCAACACGGGTGTGGGAGTTGGTTGAGCCGCTGCTGAACAACACGGAAGACGCAGTGCTGATAGTTGACGACAGCGTGCAAAACAAGCAGTATTCGGAGCAAATCGGCTTGGTGCAACGGCAGTACAGTGGGGCGGAACACGGTTTGGTGCGCGGCATCGACATCGTGAATTTGGTGCATAGCGATGGGCAAGAGTTTTACCCGATTGACTACCGGATTTATGCACCGAAAGTCGATGGTCGAACCAAAAACGACCTGTTTGCTGAAATGTTGCTGGCGGCCAAAAACCGCAAAGGCATTAAGGCCAAGACCATCCTGTTTGATAGCTGGTACAGCAGTGTTGACAATCTGAAGCTGATTGCCCTGCTGAAGATGGTCTTTTTTGCTCCCATCAGAGACAACCGCTTGGTCTCGCTGACCCGCGAGCAGGGCTATATCCATGTCCAGGATATTGACTGGACGCCTGACCGTCTCGCCAACGGCGTCATGGTTAAACTCAAAGAGCTGCCTTTTCTGGTTCGACTGTTCAAGATAGTTGCCACAAACGGCGACATTGACTGGATTGTCACCAACCATCCAGACCCACTCTCCGCGCAGGCCGTTCAGGACGAGAACGCCCGCCGCTGGTCGATTGAGCAGTTTCACCGTGAACTCAAGCAACTCACTGGCTCTGAAAAGTGTCAATGCCGTAAGGCCCGCTCCCAACGCAACCATCTGGGTTACTGCTATTTGGCTTGGTTGTCGCTTAAAATCCGTTCTGCTCAACTCAGCCTGTCCTTATATCAAGTTCGCCAGCGCATTTTTGATGATTTCCTCACTGCTGCCCTTCAACATCCCCCTATTCCTGCCTATCTTCCTGCTTGAAGCGAAAGTCCTGATAACGTTGGCGGTTACGACTTCACCGCTGTTGACAAGGTGATGTCTCACCCTGTGTATGGACGAATGTACTGGGTATGCGTGCTAAGCCCCAATAGCGAGATTTTTGAAACGAAAGTACAGTCACTCCTGAGCGAGGCTT
>JBBRMC010000985.1:0-1547 GCA_038231055.1 Leptolyngbyales cyanobacterium | reverse complement strand
GGTTCAGAGTTTAAGCCATTGCTCAGCCCCCTAAATCCCCCACTTTTGGGGGATTTAGGGGGCTGAAGCCAACTGACACGAAGCGCTCAACGAGTTGTGTGTACACGGTAGCCTCACGAAGTGGGGCGAAGCCCTCGCCTAACCCTTCTACCTTGGGGAGAAGAGAGCTAGAAATCTTGTTCCCTCTCCTGCTGGGAGAGGGCTAGGGTGAGGGGAAAGTCTGGGTCTTATTTAATCCACATTCCTAAGCGGTTTCCAGGCAAGTTTTAGCTTGTTGAGCGACTTGCTCGACTTCATCTGATGCCAGCTTTTCTAGCGTCGATCGTGCCTCTTGACTCTCAAATCTGCTCAACGCTTGCACCAGTCGATAGCGAATCTGCCAATCTGAATTTGTGACGTAAGGAGTTAGAAGACTCACTGCCCGGGCATCCCCCAATTCTCCTAGAGATCCGATCGCGGCTGTTTTCATCAGGTCATTGTCTGAGGCTAAGGCTTCTTCTAGCAACTCAAACCCCCGTGGTTCCCCCAACTCACCCAGCGCTGCAATAATGCTAAAGCTGACCAACCACTCTGGAGTGCGGCGATAAAGCGCTTGCAGATCGTCAAACGCCTCAGTGAGCTTTAAAGCTCCGATCGAGTCTGCTGCCGCCGCTTGCACATCGGGTTCTGGATCAAGCAACCCAGCTCTCAAGATCGTCGAGGCTTCCTCTAAGTTTTGTTGCCCCAACGACGACAATTGACTCACTGCTGCATAGCGCACCCGCACGTTGCTGTCCACTACCGGAACTTTGATTAATTCAAACGCGATCGCTGGATCGAGTTGACGCAAGTGATTAATTGCCCGCAGCCGCTCACCAAAATCAGCGGATTCAAGAGAGGTTTTAACTGAATCAGGAGTAATGGTCATTTTTAAAATAGGAAAACTATAAAGGTTAAAGTTTCAGACTTGTTCGGCTGCCATCGCCCGCACAATATCGCCACGGGTGAGAATTCCGACAACGTGCCCAGCATCATCTAAGACAAGCAAGCGGCGAATGTTGCGATCGTGCATCACTTTTGCGGCTTTGGGTAATGGCTGATTGGCAGTAGTCGTGATCGGGTCGCGAGTCATGACTTCACCAGCAGTTTGCCCCAAGGCTTTATGCAGATCTTTCTGGTATCGAGTCGGATTTTCAAGAAAAATCACGCTGTCTAGAATCATGATGTAAGCGGGAGGCGTAACGCCTGTTTCTTGCCAC
The DNA here is from genome assembly GCA_038231055.1 of Leptolyngbyales cyanobacterium. Taxonomy (GTDB): domain Bacteria; phylum Cyanobacteriota; class Cyanobacteriia; order Leptolyngbyales; family Leptolyngbyaceae; genus Phormidesmis_A. Next base: position 309 of record JBBRMC010000985.1, on the reverse strand, counting down.
ATCAGATCGGTTTCAGAAATAACACCAACCAGTTTTCCGGTTTCATCGACTACGGGCAACCCGCTAATTTTGCGCTCTGTCAATGCTTGAACTACCTCTGTGATCGAGGTTGTAGGACTCACTGTGAGAGGATCACGAGTCATAACATCTGCAACAGTTTTGGGCATGGATTACGATCGCTGGTTTAAGGGCTGTAGATCAATTATTAGGGAATTGTGACGTGCGACTCGATCGAGTTAAAGATAGTTAACTGAATTACGCGATGTGCAACTTTCCTAAAACCGCCTAAAAGCAACCCTCACCCTAGCC
>JBBRMC010000984.1:0-1547 GCA_038231055.1 Leptolyngbyales cyanobacterium | reverse complement strand
TGCGCGATCGTGGCAGATTGATCCAACGCCCACCCTCCCAGTGGAGGACCAATAAAATATCCGGCTGCCCAACACTGGGAATTGATGGCTAGATAAGTTCCTCGCAGCGATTCGGGCGCTAAATCGACGACTAGCGACGATGCCGCAGGCATATAGGTGACGGTTGCGAGTGATAAAACGCCCATGCCCAAGATTGCCCAAACGAGATGCCCTTGAGACACGATTCCCGTCACGCCGATCAACGTGAACCCGATCGCCCAGAGTGACGCTGACAGCATCAACACTTTAGGACGGCTGAAGCGGTTTAGGGCGCGCGCGATCGGCAACTGACAAATCACCGATAACGTTAAATATGCCGTAAACAGAGCGCTAATCAGAGCGGGAGGAAAGCCCCGATTCGTGCCGTCTAATTTGAGAAAGTTGCTGAAATAGAGAGGAATCGTGCTGTCGATCTGCACAATGTAAGTCGTAAACATCGTATTGACCAATGCGTAGATGAGTAAGCGTTTATCGGCTAATGCGATCGCCCATCCTTCTCCACGCGGTCTCTCGACAAATTGATTGGTCTCAGCGATCGCGAAGTAGATCACCCCAAAGAAGACTAAAAATGAGAATCCGTCGATGACGAAGAGCGATCGATACAATCCCGTTGTGCTAATCAGCAAACCGCCTAACACGACTCCGATTCCTAAACCCAACGCATCTGACAATCGAGTAATCGAGTATGCCTCGTTGCGCTGAATCGGCGTAGTTAAGTCTGCCACAACGGCTTCGGTAGCAGGCCAATAGAGTCCCATTCCTAACCCCATGAGCAAATTGCCGCCCACAAAAGTTGGAAAGTCATAGGCACCAGCTAGGGCGAAAGACGCGATCGCAGACACCACTGCCGACAGCAGCAGAGTCCGTCTGCGTCCCCAAAATTTTGAATCGGCAAAGGTGCCGCCAAGGGCACGACCAACCACACCCGAAATTGCAGCACTGCCCAACCCTAGACCGACAGCGGTTGCCGATAATCCCACCTGATTGACAAAGAAAATAGGAGCATAAAACAGCGTGAATCCGGTGCCGACTTGTGAGAGCAGCCGACCGAAAGCCAGAATCCAAACTTCGTAACGAAAATTAGGGAGCCAGGAGGGAAGGTTCATCAGGGAGTGATTCAATACTTGATGAAATGAAATCCACCAAAAAAACAGCCAGAACCCAGCATAGAGCCTGAATTCTGGCTATTAGATTAGCTTTAATGACAAATTAAGTCGCCCGTCTAAAGGTTAACGACTACCGGGATTTTGGATCATCTGTCGAACTTCGGGTCCTGGCACGTAGCCATAGCCAAAGGTGGAACGATCGGAGTCATCAATAATTTGCGGACTCAGCAACACAATCACTTCTCGGCGCTGATTATTGCGCTCCGTGCGACGGAACAACGCGCCCAAAATGGGAATGTCTCCCAAAATAGGAACCTTGGTGACCGTCGTGCGATCTTGCTCTTGAATAATCCCTGACAGCACCAACGTCTGACCATCTCGGAGTCGAATTTGACCCGACTC
>JBBRMC010000983.1:0-1547 GCA_038231055.1 Leptolyngbyales cyanobacterium | reverse complement strand
CTCTATAAAACGGTGGTTCCTGCCAATCCTCTGGTGCAGTTAAAGATTACTGCCAAGACGATCGGGAGCCTGATTCGCGGTAATGCACTAGCACCTTAACGCTGAATATCACTAGAAATGATGAAAGGGTGGACGCGATCGCGTCTACCCTTTTTTAATCACAAACCCCATTTTTTAGAAACCCGCAGGAATTTCATGATTGACCATGATCGCCTTTTCAAAGAATTGCTCACAACATTTTTTGGCGAGTTTCTAGATTTATTCTTGCCAGATATTGCTAGCACCCTTGAGCGAGACTCGATTCGGTTTTTGCCGCAGGAGTATTTTGCAGATCTCACATCTGGTGAAGACAAGATTGTTGATCTACTGGTAGAGGTGAAGCAGTCTGGTGAGAACGTTGGGTTTCTAGTCCATGTTGAGGCTCAGTCTTACGCACAAGCAGACTTTACCCGACGAATGTTTTTCTACTTCTCCCGTTTGTACCAGAAGTATTTGCAAAAGATTTACCCGATCGTCGTCTTCTCGTTTGATGAACCCTTGAGAGCCGAACCACAAACTCACTCCGTTGAGTTTCCAGATCTGAAGGTTTTAGAATTTAGCTTTGCTGCAATTCAACTGAATCGTTTGAACTGGCGCGACTTTCTCAATCAGTCTAATCCCATTGCAGCAGCCCTGATGGCAAAGATGCAAATCGAACTGCAAGACCGCCCAAGAGTGAAAGCAGAATGTTTGCGTCTGCTAGCAACGTTGCGCCTTGACCCTGCAAAAACTAGACTCATTTCAGGGTTCGTAGACACGTACTTGCGGTTAAGTGAGCTTGAAGAACAGGAGTTTTCTAGAGAAATTGATAGATTAGACCCAGCGCAGCAGGAGCAAATTATGGAAATTACAACCAGTTGGATGGTGCAAGGAATTGAACAAGGAATTGAACAAGGAATTGAACAAGGAGAACGATCGCTAATTCTTCGCCAACTTACCCGTCGGGTTGGAGAAGTGCCAGAGTCGATAAGAGCGCAAATTGATGCGCTCCCCCTTGAGCAACTTGAATTGCTTGGAGAAGCTTTGCTTGACTTTTCTAACGTGGCAGATTTGGAAAGGTGCTTGGCACAGTTATAAAGCCTGCAACTAATTTGTATGGCGTTATAACTTTTTCAGTTACGAACTTGAACAGGCATCACCAGATAAGTCATTTTGATGCTGCCTAGAGGAGACAAAATTGCAGGACTCGTTGCCGTGTTTAGCTGCATTTGCACTTCAGACGTAGCGATCGCTTTCAGTCCATCGACTAAATATTTGACGTTAAACGCCACATCCAGATTGTCTCCCGAAATTTGAGCCGGCATGGTCTCGCGTCCGCTACCCACATCTTGAGCATCCACCGAGAGCGTCAGTTCTTGATTTGAGCTATCTAAACTCAGCTTGACGATATTATTCTTTTGATCAGCCAGCACCGAGATTCGTTCTAAGGCACCTAAAAGCAGGCGACGATCGACGGTCATTTGATGAGTAAACTGCTTAGGAATGAGTTGCCGATAGTTAGGATATTG
>JBBRMC010000982.1:0-1551 GCA_038231055.1 Leptolyngbyales cyanobacterium | reverse complement strand
GGCATCGATCGTGATGGTGCGTTCGCCCAAGGCTTTCATGTCGAGCGTCGATCGCAAGCTTCGCCCAATCAAGCGCTGAATCTCTTGAGTGCGACCCGACAATTTGAGAAACTCTCGCGATTGGCGTTCGGGTGTGGCTCCGGGTAACATTCGATATTCTGCGGTCAGCCAACCTTCCCCCTTACCAAAAAGAAATTTGGGTACTTTCGGCTCAACGCTGACGGTACACAAGACTTGGGTATCGCCACATCTTGCCAGCACTGATCCGGCTGCAAATTTGGTAAATCGCCTCTCAAACGAGACAGGTCGGAGTTGGTCGGGTCGTCGATCGTCAGGTCGTGTCCAGGTCATGATAATCACCTCAAATCCCTGATTAGAATACCTCTCCCAAGTCGAACTTCTTGTCTCTATCCCTTAATCTCTTCAGAATTTAACGCGATGGACAACTAAGAACCCTCACCCCAAACCCCTCTTCCACAGGATAGGGACTTTCAAGATGCTCTAGTTCCCTCTCCTGTGGGAGAGGGCTAGGGTGAGGGCTGCTTTTAGGCAGTTTTAGAGAAGTTGCACATTGCGTGAATTTACGAATTGACTGACTCAACGCCTGGTCAATTCATAGAGTCACTCTCATCTTCATCCCGTTGCATCAAATCCTTAATGTCATTCTTAAGCGACTGAAGTGACTGCTGCCGCGTCCGTCGCGACTCCTGCCGATACTTCTTCGTGTCTAGCCGGGGTTCATACTGTGCCTCACCTTTCTTAGACCTCAGCTTCATTGCCGCATCTGGATCAGACTGCTGATTGAGGTGGGCTTGAAAGACGATCGCTTCTTCTAAAAAAGTCAAATAGTGCTCATAGCGCTCCCAATCACCTCGCACCACACACCCCGGCTCATCGCGATGCGTGCAATCGTTAAATTGACATCTCGCCACCGCTAATCGTTGTCGAATCTCTGGGAAATAATCTGCTAACTCTTCTGGAGCGCAGTCTAAGTCAGGCTGATTAAATCCAGGAGTGTCTGCCAGCAGTCCGCTACTGGGCAACTCAAATAGCTCAGTGTGCCTCGTGGTATGGCGACCTTTGGCTAGCTTTCCTGACACTGCTCCGATTCGCAAATTTGCGGCAGGAATCAGTTGATTAATTAAACTCGACTTGCCAACGCCAGAAGGACCTGCGACGACTGTAATCTTTTGACTGAGACGATCGCTGATGTCCGATAGCCCTATCCCCTGACGGACGCTAATAAAAAGCGGACGGTAACCCCATTTAGCCAACCGCTCTGCCCACTGTTGCCTGTCTTCTAGAGTCGCTAAATCACTCTTGCTGAGGCAAAGACAAACCTCTGAGCCTGTTGACTCTGCTTTAGTCAAAAATCGACTCAGTTGATAAGGCTCGATCGTCGGTTCTGCCAGCGCAAACACTAAAAGAAGCTGATCAGCATTGGCAATCGGAGGACGATCCAGCATAGAACGACGCGGAAAAATCTCTGCAATCGCGCCGCTTCCTTGAATCCAATCTGGCTCCTCGACTCGTACCTGATCGCCGACCATC
>JBBRMC010000981.1:0-1553 GCA_038231055.1 Leptolyngbyales cyanobacterium | reverse complement strand
GCTTTAGTGTCGCCCGCACGCAGGATATCGTTCTCATCAGCAAGTAGCGTATTGGAACCGCCACCGATGATGATATCTACATCTCTTAAAAGCGGAGCGATTTGATCTCTTTCGATCGCAAACTGCTGGAAGTGAGAGAGCAGAACGATCTTATTGATACCGTCCGCTTTTAGAATGTTTACAGTTGCTTGAATTTCAGCGGCTAGAGCCACAAAGTCAGTTGGGTTGCCTGGCTTAACGATAATGGAGCCGCTAGAAGAAATGGTGGGAAGAGTAGGCGTAGTCGCACCGACAATACCGATTCTTTGGTCGTCGGCATTTCCAAAAATGCTATCTTTACCCGAAACGGTAATTACCGTGCTTTTTGCAAGCTTGCCCTTAATCGTACTTGCTTCGGCGGTAGTCTGATTGGCTGCGAGATCGGAAGCTCCTAAATTACCATTTGGATTAGCAGCACTAGAAATTTCTGGCGAAAAATCGAGGTTAGTGCTGAGATAAGGGAAAGCAGTACCAGGATTGCCGCTGGGGGCATTGGCGGTTGCTGGACGAATGATGTCGCGAACTTGCCTTACACCCAAATCAAATTCGTGGTTTCCTAATGCTGAAGCCTGAATACCGATCGCATTGAGAATGCCGATATCGCCGCGACCTAGCACTGGTGCGGTGCTGGTTCCCAAACCACCAACTCCATTTAAGCTTAAATCACTAGAAGCATTTAAAAATGCACCAGGAATATAGTTGTCGCCAGAAGAAAGGATTAGGGTGTTGGCTTTGTAATCTCCAGCGTCTTTAAGTCTGTTAATAACAGCCGAGAAGCGAATCGCATCGTCAACGGCAGCAATGCCTCCTTCAAAGTCAGATGCATGAAGAATCTGCAATGTGAAGTTTTGAGGCGTAGACTCAAATACCGAAACGGTGTTGGAAGCTTCGCTAGCAGTAATAACCAAAGGCTTGCCAGTCGGACTATCGCCAGCAGATACAAAGACCAAGCCTTCGGTACCGCGATCTTCGGGCAAGTTGATGTATTGAACGAAAGTCGGTGCGGTTGGAGTTGTAACGTCATAAACAATGACATCGCCGACCCGTTCGAGACCGATAAAGGCATAGGTGCGTCCGTTAATTACGCCTGTGACAACGCCTTCAGGCTCTGGTCCTTTGTTGTCGCTGCGAGTATCGAAATTAGCAGTAGTGCCGTCGCCGTTAAAGAAGGTTGGAGACTGCTGGGCGGTGATTCTTTCTAGTTGATCGCCGCTATCAAAGACCATATTGCCGCTTGCATCCAAAATCGAGAAGGAGCGACCGCCAAAGGTAACGATTTGCTCGAATTCGGTATCGCCATCGGTATTGCCAGACTTATTGGAAACGGTCAAACGACCGAGATTTTCTGGTAGTTTGAGAGTCGCGGCATTCGGGAAAATAGCAGGATCGAGAACGTAGGCAGCGTCGCCAACTCTATTTTCTTCGTTAAAGGTACCACGACTATCGCGGGCATCACCTTCATTGGCAATGATATAGAAGGTCTGTCCGTTAGACGTATAACTGGCGATCGCATC
>JBBRMC010000980.1:0-1555 GCA_038231055.1 Leptolyngbyales cyanobacterium | reverse complement strand
CGATCGGGCTTTTTCTAATTTAGAACCCGCCTCTTCTCCCACTACTAAATAGTTGGTTTTCTTACTCACCGAGTCCGTCACTTTGCCCCCCGCTTTTTGAATCAGCGCCTTTGCTTCGTCGCGCTTGAGAGTAGGTAATGTGCCCGTGACAACAAAGGTTTTTCCAGTAATTGCGGTTGTGGCGCGTGGCGCGTTTCCGACTTCTCCGACAAGCTGTAAACCTGCCGATCGCAGCCGCTCTATTAACGTTTGATTCGCGTGATTTTGAAACCATTCATACACCGACTGGGCAATCTCAGAGCCGATGCCATACACTTGCGCGATCGCGTCTGGAGTCGCCTGGGCAAGCTGATTGACACTCGGAAATGATTGCGTTAACACTTGAGCATTCACACTGCCAACGTGACGAATTCCCAAGCCATAGAGCACTCGTGCCCAGGGTTGTTGTTTCGATTCCTGAATTGCTTGAATGATTTTCTCGGCTGATTTTTTCCCCATTCGCTCTAGCGTTAACAATTGCTCGATCGTCAACTCATATAAATCGCCGACGGAATGCACTAATTTCTGATCGACCAGTTGTAAGACGAGCTTTTCGCCCACACCATTCACGTCTAGCGCGTCTCGGCTTGCCCAGTGCGTTAGCGCCCCTCGCAAAATTGCTGGACAGGAGACATTAATGCAGCGAGTCACGGCTTCGTCATCGGGTTTGACAACCGCTTCACCGCACTCTGGGCAATGAGTCGGCATCTCATAAGGTTGGGCACCTTCAGGACGCAAGTCTAGCAGCACTCGCACCACTTCGGGAATGATTTCTCCAGCTTTGCGGACGATCGCTGTATCGCCAATCCGCAGATCTAATTCAGCAATGCGATCGCGGTTGTGCAAGGTTGCCCGTGAAACCGTCGTTCCGGCTAACTGAACGGGACGCAGCTCTGCGACTGGCGTAATCGCTCCAGTGCGTCCCACATTGACGCTGATATTTTCGACGATCGTCGGCGCTTCTTCGGCGGGATATTTGAGCGCGATCGCCCAACGCGGAAACTTTTGCGTAAAGCCTAACCGCTCTTGCAGATCAAACGAGTTGAGTTTCACAACCACGCCATCGGTCATATATCGAAGCTTGGTGCGCTCGATCGACCAGTGATCGCAATAGGCAAACACATCCTGCATCGTCGGACAAAGTTGCCGCTCTGGGTTGACTCGAAAGCCAACGGTCTTTAACAACTCCAGCGCGTCCCATTGAGAAGCGAGACGGATATCGTCAGATTGAATGTGGAGCGTGTAGGCATAGAAATCGGGTTTGCGCTGGGCAACCATTCGAGCATCTAGCTGGCGCAGAGTTCCGGCGACTGCATTGCGAGGATTGGCAAATAAAGCTTCTCCAGCTTGTTCTCGTTCTCGATTGATTTGCTCAAATGGGTCTAAGGGCAGAAACGCCTCGCCGCGCACTTCGACTAAAGGAGGCGGATTGTCGAGATTGAGACGCAGAGGAATCGATCGGATCGCCCGAACATTGGAAGTGATGTCTTCTCCAGTCACACCATCGCCGCGTGTG
>JBBRMC010000979.1:0-1556 GCA_038231055.1 Leptolyngbyales cyanobacterium | reverse complement strand
GGGATGCACGCTGACACTGGCTTCATAAAGACGCTCTCGACTCGTGATCAGCGTCACCGATCGCACCGAAAAATCAGCTAAAACTCTCAACAGATCAACATAACGGCGGCGAGTATCGATAAATCTACCTTCCCCGTTCAATGCCGATTCTAGATTATCAATTAAGATGCCAATGCGCTGATCTGGGTTACGCAATTTGTGCCGCAATCGCTCTAGATTGATGCCAAAATCTCGTGCGGTCTCTTCCTTAAAATTTTTGAGCAGCCATTCTTCAACAACACTTTCAGCCGGGGTGATGCTCTCTTGCTCGGTGGGCATCCACAGTTCTAATTGCAGGTCAAACCCTTGAGTGTCGAGATATTTGCGCGCGATCGTGGTCTTTCCTAGCCCTCCTTCGCCTTGGATGACAATGATTTTTGCGCCCTGACTGACAAACTGGTTGAGATCAGCGATCGCTCGCTCACGCCCCACAAAGTTTGCACCGGCAGCGACAATCGTCGGAAATGTGGTTGATCTATGGGTCTGATATCGCCTTTCTAAGGCTGATTTGAAGTTTGCTTTGCTGACGCTCTCTCCAAGTGTCCGCGAGAGTAGCCTAAAGAGACAGGCACCTATAGAGCGCACATAACTTTCGTCATAGCCTAAGTCTTGTGCTATCTGCTCATATTTTTGCTCGTTCCAGACTCCTTTGAAGATTTTCTGGGTTAAATCATCAAAATGCTCTCCGATCGCTTTAAAAACCAAGTCATCTGCAAACTCTAAGACTTCATCGACACCCATTTTCCAGCCAGTTATTATTTTTTATTCTTATTGTAGTGATTAGCGATGAGCAAGCAGAACGCTGGGGGGCGATTCTTGCCTCAATTTACTGCTTTATCGCTCTATAACTAAATAGGCAGCTAGAGAATATCCAACTTTTTCCAACAAATCGATCGCATCTAAATTGGGCAGTCAATCGGGCATCACACATAATACAGCGGCATAAGTCTCACGGTTGCGGAATCATATGAATAGAGGCACCCAAATGCCTCAACGAAGCCAAGGTGAGGAGAGTTGTGTCTTGTTTTAAACAATCAGGAGTTGCCCTCATGCGTCATCTAAGCCCCCAAATAACGCCTTCATCATCGTCTCAGGCTGACATTCCTCATTATTCTGAGTCCGTAATCGCTCCCGAAATGGCACCTACGATCGCAACGCTGATCGCACAGGTCAACTCGCTTCAAACTCAACTGCACGCGATGCAATATCGATTAGATGAACTAGAAACAGCAGCTAACCCAATGAATCGTCGATATCGTGCACCTGACCCTGAGAACACACCCTATAGCCCGATCGTCAAACTTTCCTTCAAAGCGATGAAGCTATTGTTTCTACTTTTAGCAGGGTTTCTGTTGGTTTACGTTCTCGCTGGTAGCTTTAACGCTTTGCCGGTCATGGATGTTTTGCAAATTCTGCTCTCAGTTTGGCTGATGCCGCTGACTGCGCTAGTCTTTTGCACGATCGCCGTTGCTGCAATCATAGAATCGCTAAAGTAATGCCTAGATTCTGTAGAGACG
>JBBRMC010000978.1:0-1556 GCA_038231055.1 Leptolyngbyales cyanobacterium | reverse complement strand
GATACGACTGTTGCATCTCCGTATGCAGGGCAGTCGTGATAACCTGTCCTGTTGGGAGGATGTTTAACTGATTCGCCATGAGCCTTGTCCCTTCGTTCCGAACGTTACAAAAATTCGTTTTAATTTCAGTGTAATCAGTCTCACTACGGTTGCGCTGTCAGAGGCGTAATTGCCATTGTGTTTGACCGCAGCCCTTGTTAGCCGCGCAGAGAGGATAGCGCTTATGAAGACCGTTTTAATTGTGGAGGATGATTTGATAAATGCTCGTGTTTTCTCCAAGATTTTGACCAATCGAGGCGGATTAGCCGTAAAACACACGGAGAATGTTGAGGAAGTCATTCAAATCGCCCAATCAGGAGAAGCAGACATCATCTTGATGGATGTGTCGCTGGCAAGAAGCGTCTATCAGGGCAAGCCCATGAGTGGGATTCAACTGACTCAGCTTTTAAAGGCAGATCCTCAAACCACGGCTCTCCCGATCGTGCTGGTCACCGCTCACGCCATGGAAGGCGATCGAGAACGCTTTCTCAGTCAGAGTGGTGCAGATAGCTACATTTCAAAACCCGTCACCGATCATCAATTGTTTGTCGATCAGGTGCTAGCACTTCTACCAACCTCGTGATCAATTGTCAGATATTACCCCTCTATCACAAAAACATTAGTACTACCTTAAGTTGATTTTAGCAAGTCCTGAGAATTATTTTTTTGCTTAATCCCCGTACTGTGAGGAATCTAAAGTGACCACTATTTTAATTGTGGAGGATGACCCAACGAACGTTCGCGTGTTCTCAAAGGTGTTGACCAAACGGGGAGGCTTGGCGGTCAAACACACTGAAGATGTTGCCGAAGTGATTGAAATCGCTCGATCGGGAGAGGTCGCTCTGATTTTGATGGATGTGTCGTTAACCCGCAGCGTCTACGAAGGCAAAATGATGGACGGTGTGAAGATCACGCAATTGCTCAAGGCAGATCCGCTCACGATGAACGTGCCAGTGATCTTGTTAACTGCCTACGCGATGGAGGGCGATCGGGAAAAATTTCTCAACCAAAGCGGGGCAGATGACTACATTTCAAAGCCCGTGATTGATCACCAAGCCTTTGTCGATCAAATCAAAGCCCTCCTGCCCTAAGAAACCTAAATCCTTCCAAACAGTCTGAAGTGAGATTGCAAATCCGTTTCAAATAAGTAACGCCATGTGCGGCTTTCTTGAAACACCCGCGAAGACTGCCCTCACCCTGACCCTCTCCCGCAGGCGAGGGAGCCAGAAGTCCGGTTCCTCTTCTCCCAGAGAGAAGGGGCTAGGGGAGGTCTTCGACCCGCTTCACGATCGGGTCTTCAGTTTTATGGTGCCCACCTACTTAGAAGTTGGGTGAAAACCAGAATCAAGATCTTGTCAGATTTGGTCAAAACATTAAGTCCAATATTTTTGTATGAGGTCTGAGATACTCTCGATCGAGCCTTTCAATGAGTCACTATCGATAATTTAATTTATTAAGAACCGTATATTTCTGTAAAAATGCGTTAAGTTGTAACAGTCTACACAAAAAACTAGGTG
>JBBRMC010000977.1:0-1556 GCA_038231055.1 Leptolyngbyales cyanobacterium | reverse complement strand
GTGTTCTCCGGTGCCGCTAGAAATCTCTAATACAGTGCCCGTTGTCGGCAACACTTGCAGCAGCACCTCAAGAATCGGTTCTCGATTGCGCTCGGTAGCGGGAGCAAATTGACGATCGTCGGTCATACAGCAATTCTCTCGTAGACCTCCGGTTCTTTAAGAACTCGGAGGTCTGTCTTTAGTAGCTGTCGCCGCCTGCAACTGGATTTTTGTCGGACTCGATCGTCAATTGTGCTAGTGATGCATCACGGATGGCTTGCCATTGGCAATAAAGCTCAGAGCCTTCTAAGTCGCTGACTTGAAACTGTCTAACTGCTTCGTCAAGCTCTTGTAGCGTCGTCGGAACCGGAACCATACAGGTGAGTTCTGCCATTTGATTTCTCCAGTGATGGAATGATTGAGGCGCACTGTCGTACCTATAGCTCCCTATCTTAATGACATTTCTACCTAAGGAGAATGACTCGTTACAAACCTAGATGATTTGTAAGCGATCGTATCAATGCCATGCCTGCGGTTGTCGAAATGTGTAGATCTCTTTAATCACATCTACCCAACCATTCGCCAACGCTTCGAGAAGGCGATCGCCTTTTTCCTTCGTCGCTGGCAACGGGTCGCCTAACACGCCGCTCTTGCTCAAATCTCGTGTTGTCCACGCAAACGGCAATGCCCCTTCCATGCTCAACAATCCCGATCGTGGCTCATCGAGGGGATATTCTGCCACTGCCCGATCCATCTTCACCTGATCGGGCAAGATTGACAGCAGCAGACTCGTCTCAGCATCTCCTGCGTGAATGCCTAACGCTAATTCTTTGGGAGTGATGAGTTCGATCGGGATGTTTGGCACCTTCCAGGTGAACAACGGAAACACGATAAAATCCTCATATTTTTGGTGCAAATCTCGTGCCGCAATCTCAATAATCTGCGGCTGTCCTCCATGAGAATTCATGAACACCAGTTTGCGAAATCCGGCTCGATAGACGCTTTCTGCCACGTCCATCAAGACTGCCAGCAGCGTTTGAGCACTGAGCGTAATTGTGCCCGGAAAGTGCCAATGCTCGTTTGACTTGCCGTAATCTAAGCAGGGCAGCGCATAAGCGGGAATGCTGGCATCCAATTGGCTCAATGCGGTTCCTAAAACTGCCGCGCTAATGGCAGCATCAACGGCTAATGGCAAATGAGGTCCGTGTTGCTCGATCGCGCCCATTGGTTGCACAATCACAACATTTTCTTTGTCGGGCATCGCTTCAATATCTGTCCAGGTAAGATAGGGAAAGTAGCGATCGGGCGGGATGAAACTGTGCATCATAAGAGTTTTGAGTTTTGAATCCTTAAGATACGGTGACGCTCCCACACCAACCGTAAACGGTATGTTGTGGGCATCTGAGTCCGGTTAAGGATGTCAGAATCTTCCTTCGAGGTACTCCAATTTGTTTCCCTCTACGGCGTTTTAGAGTGAGGATCGCGCCCTGCCCCACTTTGAACAAGTACAAATCCATCGGAAAAGTATGTTCAACCGATTTCGCACAAAGTTTTACGCAAACCGCGATTCAGGTCTG
>JBBRMC010000976.1:0-1557 GCA_038231055.1 Leptolyngbyales cyanobacterium | reverse complement strand
CCTGAAAAACCAGAGGATGAATCCAATCACCAAGGCTCCGGCAGCCAGCGAGAAGACGGAATTCGCTAAAAGATTAAACAAAACTGCAGTCATGCCTGAGCCTTCAATTTTTGGGTATTCCGACTTTCTTGTGGAAAGCAGAGCGTTGCGAGTTGAAAAACGCCTGATTTTTGGGCTTAAATTTCCGGATGAAAACATCATCTGATTTGCATGATCACTACCGTCTACTTTTAGGTCTTATCCCGCCATGGCTGGTAGCGAATGTCGATTTAGACACGGCTAAGAAGTTGGTTGAAATCGATGTACAGTGGCCGAAGGATTTCGAAGTGGAGTGCCCAGAGTGTGGGCGCTCGTGTGGGATCAAGGATCATCGTGAAGAGCGAAGGTGGCGGCACCTTGATACGATGCAATTTCAAACTGTTATCAAATCGCGCGTTCCGAGATCTGAATGCAAAGAGCACGGCGTGAAGACGATCAGCATACCTTGGGCTGGACCAAACTCACGGTTCACCCTGTTATTCGAGCGCTTCGCAATCGACGTGATGATCGCCGCAAAGAGTTTAAAATCGGCCGCAGGCCTTTTAGGACTATCCTGGGATCAAGTACATCATATCCAGTCACGTGCGGTCGAGCGCGGTCTTTCGAGACGTACGCTCGAGGACGTTAAGAACGTCGGAATCGATGAAAAGAGCTTTTTGAAGGGCCACAAATATGTATCACTCATGGCTGATATCGACGGCGCACGAATTTTAGACGTCGTTCAGGATCGTACGCTAGAGGCTGCAGAAGCTCTCTGGCAGAAGCTTCCAACTGAAGTGCGAGAGAATATTGATGCTGTCGCCATGGACATGTGGCCCGCATTTATTACTGCAGCCGAAAGGCACGCTCCGCAGGCAGATATCGTGCATGACAAGTTTCACATCTCGAAATACTTAGGCGAGGCGGTCGACCGGGTTCGGAAGACCGAGCACAAGTCGTTTATGAAAGATGGCAACGAGACGCTCAAAGGGGCGAAGTATTTGTTTCTGAAAAATCCTGAGAACATGAGTGATCTGGAAAAGGATCGGTTCAGGTCTCTTCGCATGGACAATCTAAAAGCTGGGCGTGCGTGGTCGATCAAAGACACGTTCTCGGAGTTTTGGACCTACTCTTATCAAGCCTCGGCGATCAAGTTCTTCAATCAATGGTATTGGTGGGCAACGCACTCACGACTCAAACCGATGATCGACGTCGCGAAGCTTATGAAACGCCATCTGCCGAATATTTTAACTTACCTCAAACACCAAATTACTAACGCTATGATGGAAGGGTTCAACTCGAAAATCCAATCGCTCAAGGCAAACGCACGTGGATATCGAAACTTTGCCAACTACCGGATCGCTATACTGTTTTACTGCGGCAAACTCGATTTACACCCGCTCTAGGCACAAGAAACCCGGAAGAACCAATTTTTGAACGTGAAACTCATCTTATTCTCGTTCACTTTCTGCGTTGGCTCACTTCTTTGGGCCCAATCCAATGAAAACGTATCTGCCCCGCATTTGAAAATCTCTTGGG
>JBBRMC010000975.1:0-1558 GCA_038231055.1 Leptolyngbyales cyanobacterium | reverse complement strand
CAACTCGTAGATCTAGAGATAGCGGAGAACGCGCCCGCTCTAAATACTCACGCACTTGTCGAGGCGTTAGCTCTAGTTCGACCGCTAGTTCCGCAGCCGTGGCAGCCCGTCCTAATTTTTGGGTCAGCGCTCTTTGAGCTTTCTTAATTTTGTTAAGCTTCTCGGTGATGTGAATCGGGAGGCGAATCGTTCGACCTTTCTCAGCGATCGCGCGGGTGATCGCTTGACGAATCCACCAGTAGGCGTAGGTTGAGAACCGATAGCCTTTAGTGGGATCAAATTTCTCAACTCCCCGCTGCATCCCGATCGTGCCTTCTTGGATCAAGTCCATCAGGTCTACGTTACGCTTAGTATATTTTTTAGCAACCGAGACGACGAGACGCAGGTTGGCTTCCACCATGCGACGCTTGGCAGCCTCACCATCGGCGATCGTCTGTTGAATCTCGGCTTCAGATAACCCGGTTTTTTGTAGCCATTCTGATAGGCTAGGTTCCCGATCAAGCGTCAGAGCCATCTCTTCTTTGACGCGATTAATTAACGAAAGCCGCTGAACCTGCTTGCCGTAAAGAATCTCCTGCTCGTGAGAGAGAAGAGGAACACGACCAATTTCACGCAGATAAGCACGAACGGAATCAGTAGGAGTTTGGGCTGTCTTCATAGCAATGGATGCGATAGAAATGACGGGTTAGAAGTATTCGTAAGGTGACTTGAAAGCAGCAATAGCCGTTGTAGAACGCTGATGTAGAGGGATTGGAGAGGTAGATAACTTGACCTAAAACCAGATAAGGCAACTAAGGAGTGGACTACTATGGGCGAGATAGGAATCTGTCCTTTTGAGTGCCTGACGAAGCGCTTTTCTACAACTGCTCCAAAAGGGGTAAGGCTCTATTAAGATTATGTCTGACTTTGTGAACAAAAGTAAAGATCCTGAGAGACATTAATTCAGCAAAAGGCAAGTGACTGAAGAAGCTGTCGGGCTGTCTAAGATTCTTTAAGGCACCAACAGCTTACCTATAAACCCGCTCCATGAGTGCATCATCCGAGACAGAATTCCCCCAACCTCTATCTTTGGTTAGACTATCCGTGAATTCTTAATGTCTTATGAGGATCTCTTAAGTTTTTGTTAAGTTGGGCTGAGGCAACGCTTGATTTATTGGGTACGAGTTGTTCTATAGAAATACTTCGATCGAGCCGAAAGTCACATCTGCCTGGTGGTAGAAGGCTGTAATCTAAATGTAACTTCCATGACACAAAATAAATAGGAAGAGAAAAAGAAGAAGCTGAATTAGCCCCCAAATCAAGGAATTTAGGGGGCTTTAGAATTCGAGGTCTACCGAATTGTGTGCTAGCTGATTTTATTGAAGGTATTCTTGCAATGCTCTGACGGTGAGGGGCTGGGACTGAAGTGAGCGAATGGCAGCCGCCGTAGCTTTTGCCCCCGCGATCGTGGTAATGACAGGAATCTTATAGCTCAATGCGGTACGACGAATCAAGCGATCGTCATTCAGCGCTTCTTTGCCAAGCGGCGTATTAATAATGAGTTGAATCTGCTCATTTT
>JBBRMC010000974.1:0-1559 GCA_038231055.1 Leptolyngbyales cyanobacterium | reverse complement strand
TGGCGAGAGCCGCCCAACGGAAAGTAAAGATAGTTTCGCAGCCAGTCGCCTAGCGTGATGTGCCAACGCCTCCAAAAATCAGCAATGCTGGTGCTGAAATAAGGAAAGTCAAAGTTTTGAGGCAGATTGATTCCTAATAAAAGGGCACTACCTCGCGCCACATCGACATAGCCACTGAAATCGAGATAAAGCTGAAATCCGTAAGCAATAATCGCCAGCCACAGATTGCCGCTTCCGGCTCGTTGGGCGTTATCAAAACTCAGTTTGACGAGAATATCTAAACGATCGGCAATCAGTCCTTTTTTAATCGCACCGCAGGCAATCAGCCACAGCCCTTCTGTGATTTGGTCAATCGCCGGAAATTTGAGCGATTGCAGTTGTCCGGCGAAGGCATGATAGCGCACGATCGGACCCGAAATCAGCTTCGCAAAAAACAATTTATAAGCCGCGAACTTCAGAAATTCTTGTGCCGCAGGTGCGCCGCGATAGACATCCACCAAATAAGCAATGCACTCAAAACAGAAAAAACTCAATCCCCACGGGACGATGACGTGTTGAGTCGTCCAGTCTGCACTTTGTTGAGCGATCGACCACCCTAACCCCGTCGCGATCGACGACAAGATGAACGGTAGATATTTAAAGCTCAGCAGCAACAAGACATTTGTCACGACTCCAAAGCTCAATAGCTTGATGCGTCGCCGATTCCAATCTTGTTGGGCAAACTGCCAGTCTTCAATTCGCCAATCAGGAGGTGTCCCGATCGCTTGCCCCAAGCTGAAGTTAATCCACGTCGCCGCCAATAATAGGGGAATGTATTGAGCTTGCAGCGAGGCATAAAAAATCAGACTTGCTATAAATAGCAGCCACGATCGTAACCAAGACTGCTGCACAGACCAATAAATCCCGATGACACTCAGCAGAAATAAGCCGTAAAGCGGGGAGAGAAACGTCATGATTAGCGTTCTAGAGAACAGCGTCCTAGCGGCATAGTTTACTGTTAAATCGATCGCCTGAAACTTTTTTGCCCAAACGAGTCTAAAACATCGCCCAAGGCTGCTCGATCTAAAAAATGGGTAGAAGCTTTTAGAGGCTTAATTTGTCGCATAACAAGGGCGACGTTACCTCAATTCTTTCAGTGTGCAACCCAAACCCACAGTATGCCTTTTACTAATGGACACTCTTTCAACCGTCCTAGTTGATCGCCTCATTCATTAGAATATTGAGCAATAATGTCGTCAAGCGTTTAACTGTCCTTATGCCCGTAACCCGACTCGGTTGCGGGCAGTTTTATTTGTGCGTTTCTACAGAAAAGCCAGATTTAATCTACCTTATGCAGTGCGCACCTAAGAACCCTCACCCCAAACCCCTCTCCCAGAGGAGAGGGACTTTTCAAGATTCTCTAGTTCCCTCTCCTCTGGGCTACCGTGTACACACAAGTTGCTCGATCGATCATTGCTGAGATCCTTCGCCCCCTAAATCCCCCATTCTGGGGGACTTTGAGCCAGAAAGTCTCTAGAGTTTAACGCCATTGCTCCGGTTCAAAGTCCCCCAATTTTGGG
>JBBRMC010000973.1:0-1561 GCA_038231055.1 Leptolyngbyales cyanobacterium | reverse complement strand
CTGGTCGCTGAACAGGCAGATCAACTTCGCAAATGTCGCAACCAAAACTGGCTCAAAACTCAAGCTATCTGGATTCGGCTCTACGCCTGTGATATTCAGCCAGGAGCGCTTGAAGAAGTGCTCGATCGCATCGTCGATCGGGGCTATAACCAGATCAACGTTGAAGTTTTTTATAACGGTCAGGTGTTGCTTCCTCAAGCCGATAACCAGACCGCTTGGGGTTCTGTCGTGAAGCTGCCAGGGGCAGAAAACGTCGATCTGCTGGCACAAGTGATTCAAAAAGGACGGCAGCGCGGGCTGTCGGTATATGCGTGGATGTTTAGCATGAATTTTGGCTATACCTACGCGATTCGCCCCGATCGAAAAGCGGCTCTTGCCAAAAATGGACAGGGGCAAACGAGCTTAACGACTAACTCTATCGCGGGGTTAAGCACTGACTTGGGCTTGTTCAATCCCAATGAAGCATTCATTGATCCTTATAATCCACAAGCGCGGCAAGACTATGCCCAACTGGTCGAAGCCGTTGCCAAACGTCGCCCTGATGGTATCTTGTTTGACTATATTCGCTACCCACGCGGAACGGGTGGTGCCTCGATCGCTAGCAAAGTCCAAGATCTGTGGATCTATGGAGAGGCAGCCCAGCAAGCCATACTGCGACGAGCCTTAAATGATAAAGGGCGCGAGTTGATCAAGCGCTTTATCCAACGAGGTTTTATTAGCTCGGCTGATGTAGTCGCGATCGATAAGCTCTATCCCAAGCAGTCCGATCCTCCCATGTGGCAGGGTCGCACTCCGGTTTTGAATGAGAATCGTGCCACGATCGCTCGTCGCGCTGCAATATTGCAAACAGACTTGTGGCGATTTAGTGTTGCACACGCTATGCAGGGAGTGGTTGATTTTCTCGCAGCCGCCGCGTTACCTGCTCAACGGGTTGGCATTCCTGTTGGAGCCGTGTTCTTCCCTGAAGGCAATCAGAATGTAGGGCAAGGCTTCGATTCTCGCTTGCAGCCGTGGGATCGCTTTCCCACTTCACTAGATTGGAATCCAATGGCATATGGAGTGTGCGGTAATGCAACCTGCATCGCTAACCAAGTGCAGCGTGTGGTAGGTCAAGCGCCATCAGGTGCACAGGTAAAGCCCGTTTTAGCCGGAATCTGGCAGCAGTCAATTAGCAATCGTCCGCCTCTAGAGGTGCAGATGGAGGCAATTCGACAGACCAATCCACAGGTGAGTTCGATCAGCCATTTTGCTTACTCTTGGCAAGAGCCACAGTCCGATCGCTATCGTAAGTCTTGTCAAACTCGCGGATAAGATTCGCCTGCGATCTCCCTCTTACTCAGTCTTACGTAACCAAGAGGGAGTTCTTTCTGGGGTCGTCATGGCTCTTCACTCAAGGCTACATAGATTTAAGCACTCCCGCTAAATACGATCTCATTGAGATCTCATGCCGTCTTTGATCACTTGCTAGGAAACCCTGACCTGGTTAAGATGCTGATACTCCAGCAGCCTTGCTTATGTTGAACCGTTCTAGGTTGCAGCCACGGCTTTATCTCGGTGTGGT
>JBBRMC010000972.1:0-1572 GCA_038231055.1 Leptolyngbyales cyanobacterium | reverse complement strand
CGCGTCAACTATCGGGTGGGCAGCAGCAGCGAGTCGCGTTAGGACGAGCGATCGCGCGTCAGCCCCAAGTGTTTCTTCTTGATGAGCCGCTTTCTAATCTCGATGCTCAACTGCGAGACGGCACCCGCTCAGAACTCAAGCAACTACACCAGCAGGTCGGCATTACAACGATTTACGTCACTCACGACCAAGTAGAAGCGATGACCCTCGCTGACCAAATTGTCATTTTAGAGCGCGGCAAAATCCAGCAGATTGGAGAACCTCAAAGCATTTATGCCCACCCCGAAAACCGAATGGTTGCCACTTTTTTAGGCAATCCGCCAATGAATATTTTGCCTGTCACTTATACAGGAGATGCTTTTCATGTTGAGGGGCAGAAGATTCCCTGCCCGTTGACACTGCGCGACTCGCTTCACGTTGGACAGCACTTTGATTTGGGCATCCGTCCAGAACATATTCGAGTTAGCGAAGAGGCTCATCTGATCACCAAAGTCAGTATGGTCGAGCCATTGGGACGAGAGACACTTGTTCGGGTGAGCTTACCCGTAGAGGAGCGATCGCAACAAATCACGCTGAATGTGCAAGTCAGTCCTGACATTCGAGTCACTCCAGGCGATCGACTGCCTCTAAGCTTGGATCTCGATCGCCTGTTTCTCTTCGATCCAACTACCGGGCAGAGAATTTATCCCCAAGGCTGAGAAGAATTCTTTTATGAATGAAGCCTATTGATAAAGCCCCTTCACCCATTTCCATTCTTGTCTCAGTCCTTCAATTAGCGTGACTTTGGGCTGATAGTTAAGAATCGTTCGCGCCTTGGTGACATCGGCGGCTGTGTGTCGAGCATCTCCCATCGCCATTCCAATATGTTCGCGCCGAATAGGACGATCGACGATCGTTTCCATTGTGTCGATCACTTCTTTGAGCACGACTCGACTGCCACCACCGACGTTAAAGACTTCTCCGATCGCGGCTTCAACCGTTGCAGCCGCAAGATTGGCAGCGATCACATCACTAACAAAGGTGAAGTCTCTGGTCTGCTGTCCGTCGCCATAGATGCTAATCGGCTGATCGTCTAGCACCGCTTTAAAGAACTTGTGAAATCCCATATCAGGACGCTGACGTGGACCATAGACCGTGAAGTAGCGCAACGAGCAGATAGGAACGCCAAAGTTGTGATGATAGAGATCACACAGCCGTTCTGTGGCTAGTTTAGTAATGCCATAGGGTGACACGGGTTGCGGCACGATCGTTTCGTAGGTCGGCAAGGTTTCTGCATTGCCATAGACCGATGACGTTGACGCATACACAAATCGTTTGAGTTGCTTGGCATCTTTCGCGGCTTCTAAGATCACTTGAGTCGCGTTGATATTGCGCTCGGTGTATGACCGAAACCCAGTTCCCCAGCTAGCGCGCACTCCTGCTTGAGCCGCCTGGTGATAAACCACATCTACGTCAGCTAAAAGCGTTTGCCAATCCAAAAGTTGAATGTCGGCTTCGACCAGTCTAAAGTTTGGATGCTCTAGGAAACCCGCAACGTTTTTCCACTTCAACAGGGGGTCATAATAATCGTTG
>JBBRMC010000971.1:0-1576 GCA_038231055.1 Leptolyngbyales cyanobacterium | reverse complement strand
AGCAACTGTCGCATCGGTGCCACTGCTTTTAAGGCAGGATGCCAGCCCGGAGCAAATAGGAACGTAATGCCCACCGCTTCAACCGCCGATCGAATCTTTTCCGGCGGGGCACCCAAGTTAATTCCTAACGCTTCTAGCACGTCAGCAGACCCAACTCGACTAGAGGCAGAGCGATTTCCATGTTTTGCCACCGGAACTCCTGCCGCCGCCGCAACAAAGGCAACTGCGGTCGAAATGTTAAAGGTGGATGCTCCATCTCCTCCGGTGCCGCAGGTGTCAATCAACGGTGTGGTAGAAATCACGGATGGAGATGCTTGCTGCTGTAAGACTTGTGCCATGCCTGTCAACTCTGCCGCAGATACACTTTTTGCTTGCAAAGCGACTAGCAGCGCACCTGACAACGCTGGAGGAATAGCATCGGTTAACCAGCCTTGCATGAGAACTGCCGCTTGCTCTTGAGACAATGACTGGCGATCTAATAGCTGCTGTAGCAAACTTGACCAGGAGGAGACACTACTGTTTCTAAGCTCTCCATTAGCATCTATGCCCAAGGTCACGGGAATTGAAGAAGAGTAAGTCATAGATCTTATAGGGTAGAGATTAAGTTCGGACGGATTGTTAATTTACAAAATCTCTCTGCCGATAGATGAAAAATCATACCTGAATAACTCACTTTATTTTCTTCATAGTTCTTATAATTCTTAGGCGATCGTGCAGACGATTAACTTGTTTGAGGATTCATCAAAACTAATTATCCAACCATGTGGTGCCGAAGCGGAAGAATGTCTCTATCAGTTGGGGTTTCAACAAATTTCTCTAGTGCCTCAACTCTTCTAGACCCCCGATCGCTAGAGCAAAACTTCGAGCAGAAGGCTTAGAAGATACCAATAATATTGAGTTTTGCCGTGAGCTAAGCGTTGATCTAGGACAAGAGTTTGGATTAGCGTTGCCCGACCTGATTCCTCAGCAAGCGTCGCACTATTCTGACGAGCAGCTACTCAAAGCTTGCTGAATCCAGCGTCCCGTCTCGTAGGATAATTCAAGAGTCTCTACGATCGCTATCACTATGCAGCTTGAGTTTGTCCCGGTTGAAGAATTTTATTTTGCGTTGACGCTAGCGGTGCGGACATTGGAAGACGTGACGACTCCTAATCTGGCAGAGCAGGTAAACGCAAAGCTGACCGAGAAGTTTGGGCAACCTTCGACGGTGGCGGCAGCGAGTCAAAATAGCTTTAACTATGTCTTTCGCGTCAGGGACTATGACAATTCTCCGGCTCCTCAGTTAATTGTCTCGATCGCAGACTGGCAGGGTAGTTTGCGCCTTAGCAGCGACTATGGTTGGATGTTGGATGAAGCCCGGAAGCCCGTGAGAACTGATCGCTTTGAGCATCGATCGAAATTTTCTCAAGAGATGCGATCGTATCTCGGAGATTGGCTAGATGTGCCGCTATTGAAAAGTGGTTTATAGGGTTGACATCACACCGGATAAGATGGTCGCCATTGCATCAACGCTATAGAGTTCGACACAGCGTTTTCTGGCTTGCAATCCACGATCGCTGGCTTCTTCAAAGTGATT
>JBBRMC010000970.1:0-1581 GCA_038231055.1 Leptolyngbyales cyanobacterium | reverse complement strand
GCAATCCGGTTATTGGCAACGTTAGGCGTCTAAGTTAGCCCTCCGCCATCTGCACGACTAGGAACCCCGCCATGGCAATTCCCATCCTGAGCGACATTGAGCGCTGGATCACTGAGCACGGTTCTGCCGCAATCCTCAAGGAGCACATGGCTTTCCTCCAAGCCAAACTTGGCGCGCTCAAAGATGAAGTCGCGAAACGTGAGAAAGAAAACTCCGATCTCATAGCAAAGGTTGCTGATCTTGAAAAGAAACTTTCGACCTTTGCTGTAGCTGAAGAGTTTGTCGAAAAGCGGGGCGCACTTTTCAAACTCCGGACGAGTGGCGGGTACCACGATACGGTGTATTGTCCAAGGTGTCGTCAATCTACTGCTCCTTTCCCCCCAGGGGAGGAATTCAATTGTCAATGTGGGTGGTTCTCTTCATTCACTGAACGCGAACTACCCGATGTGCTCAAATAAAACAAAGCCGCCTAACCCGCCAATCAACCGGAATTGCAACAGCCCGCTTCGCGGCCTGCTGCAATCCGGTTATTGGCAACGTTAGACCTCAAGGTCCCAGCCACCGACTACGCCAACTTTACATTCACCTGCAAACCACGCCACAATATTTTTCGATAGAAAGCAAAGATTCCTTCTATCCGGAATCCGCAACCAATGAACGGCTACGTATACATTCTAATTAATGACGCCATGCCAGGGCTCACAAAAATTGGATTCACTGATCGCCATCCAAAAGAACGAGCTAGTGAGTTATCAAACACCACGGGAATACCAATAGCCTTTACAATGCATGCATGGTGGGAGATTGATGGCATAGAGGCCCGTCAGGTTGAACAGCGAATTCATAAGCATCTAGACACATATCGCTACAGCAAAAGTAGAGAGTTCTTTAGCCTTTCAGCTGAAAAGGCTCAGGTCCAAGTCGAAATTCTATTGGAAGAATGGAGTCTAAACAATTCAGCGCGAAAGTTTCACCTGTACGATGTTCAAAAAGCCGTAGCTGCCAAAAGAGCAGAGCAGGAAATTATACGAAGTCGCGCTGCAGAAGACGCACATGCCGAGGAGATAAGAAGGCAGGCGAAAGTAATTAGAGATTGGAATGTATCCGACTCTAAGCGCGCAATGGAGGAGGCTCAAGCAGAAGCGACCAAGAAAATTGGTCGTCACAACCTAAGCGTGTACTCAAGAGTGGCATTACTTACCGTCATCTCAATGGGTGTTGGCTCTCTGCTACTCCCAACTACAGTGAGAAATGTCAACAGAAGGAATGATCAGATTCGCCGGCAAGTGCTAGACAAATACAGGTCCTCTAGAACTTCTTACTTCAAATCGCACGACTTTGATGGGATACCTATTGGTGCCATCAATCATGCGGAGAACAATGAATTGCAATAATCAAATTAAGAACTACAGTCTTTCCACCGTGGTGAACCCGTATTTCAATTGAGGCCTAACGAATAAGGTTAGATCGCGCTTGCCGCGATCTGAACCGTTTGTTGGACGAGCCCGGGCAAGCGGCTCGGTGGTGGCACCGGGCTACTGCAAATAGGTTCGGTGGAGCCAGCCGCAGGAACTGCGTTGG
>JBBRMC010000969.1:0-1581 GCA_038231055.1 Leptolyngbyales cyanobacterium | reverse complement strand
TGCCACTGCGTTTCGCTGTAGCCCTAGTGCGATCGCGTTAACCACCCTTCCTGAAGGGCGATTGTTTGAAGTCAACGATCGCTTCTGCGAGATTGTAGGCTACTCAAAAGAGGAGGTGATGGGTCATACGGTTTCAGAGTTGGGTATCTGGGCAAATTTAGACGATCGAGAAAAAATTCTTCAAGCATTAGCAGAGAAAGGGTTTGTTCGTAACTCAGAGCTAGATTTTTTAAACAAATCAGGGGCACAAATCGTGGCTCTCTTCTCGGCTGAGGTGATTTATATCCACGAGCAGCCTTGTGTTTTAAGTGTGACTCATGACATTACCGAAGTTGCTCAGCTTTATCAGCAGATTCAGCATCTCAACGTTGGGCTAGAACGACAAGTCGCCGAGCGAACCGCAGAACTTCAGCAGAAGATGCACGAACTTCAGAAACTAAGTCAGCTTAAAGAAGATTTTTTGCACGCCGTTTCCCATGATTTAAGAACTCCTATGATGGGGCTGGCGATCGTCACTAAAAATCTGCTCAAACACGAGTTAGATGAATTGGATGTTATCCCCGTCTCTCGCTCAGTTTTAAACCGCATTTCTCAAAGTTGCGATCGTCAACTTGATTTGATTCAGTCTCTTTTAGAAGCTCACTCTAGCGACCATGAGGGCATGGTTTTGCACCATGAATCGGTTCAACTCGATGCGATAGTGAAGACCGTCATTGAAGATTTAGACCCATTAATTTTAGAGAATCAGGCAACGTTAATCCATCAAATTGTTCTGGATCTGCCCTTTGTTACCGTTAATCGTGTTCAGATTCAACGTGTATTTGAAAACCTGATTACTAATGCCCTTCGGCACAATCCACCCGGATTGGTGCTAACCGTGAGGGCGATCGTCAAGGCTGACTTAGTTCATTGCGAAATTCAAGACAACGGCGTGGGTATGCAGCCCGAAGAGTGCGAACATTTGTTCGATCGCTATGCCCGCGGAATAGGAGTAAGGCGATCAACAGGCATCGGGTTAGGACTTTATCTGTGTCGGCAGATCATCACCGCTCACGGAGGGCAGATTGGAGCAGCCAGTAACATCGGGGAAGGGGCAACCTTTTGGTTTACGCTCCCGAAGGAAGGAGACAAATGAACGATGACTGGCTACCACCTTATAAAGCAAAACAGGTGCGGGAATCAGGAAAGCAGTACTATGTCACAGAGCGGGGCGATCGGGTTCCGAGTGTGACCGCGATTCTCAACGCGACCAGACCACCAGAGCAGCGCAAAGCCCTATATGATTGGCAGCAGCGCATCGGAGTCGAGGAAGCGTCTCAAATCACCCGGACAGCCAGTCGGCGCGGCACAGGAACTCATCGCCATGTGCAGCGCTATTTACAGGGCGAAGCCACACCTTGCCCCGAAGCGGTGCGCCCCTATTGGGAAAGCATGGAGCCGATCGTTCAGTCGATCGAGCACGTCCGCTTAGTCGAAGGGACGATATTTCACGACGAACTTCGCTATGGCGGTGTAGTGGATTGTGTTGCCAGTTTTGAAGGAACGCCCTGCATTTGTGAGTGGAAGACATCCGATAAACCT
>JBBRMC010000968.1:0-1582 GCA_038231055.1 Leptolyngbyales cyanobacterium | reverse complement strand
ATTTGTCAAGCTTTAGGTTGTCGTTAATTTTCACATCTGGGAATTCTTTCAACAGAACACATTGATACTTTTGTTGAGGGAAGTTATGGATCAAATCGTAGACAAGATTGCTGCCTTGGGTGTGCCTGGTCTTGTGCTAGTAGTCGCTATGGCATTCACGGGATGGGCAGGTGCAGCAGCGCTCACCGCTGCTCTAGCTCTAATGGGTGGACCACTCGGAATGATGGGTAGGGCTGATTCTCTTAAAAGATAAAAACTGCTTTAACCCTGCAACCTCGTTAAACGTCAAAGTGTGAGTGACATAACAATGCGTGTTCTAAAGTTTTTCTCTATCTAACGAATCAGCCCTAGGAATGACGGGGGGAATGCTCGTACTCGGAATTCTTGGCTTGATCTCGAAGGGACTCGCAGATTATGGGTTTGAAGCGCTTTTTAGATCAACCTTAGACGAGCTTAAAAGAAAAGGCAAATCAAGGTCTGATATTGAGCGTGAGATTGAGTCTTACCCAATCTCTGACGACTTAAAGTTGAAGATTAAAGACTACCTGCGGAGACTTGCCTAAAGTTTAATAAGTTGGATTCCTGGGAGGTCATTAACTTTTCACTTTCCAGGAATCCAACTTGATGAGGATAGATATTGTAGTTACGCTGTAGGTATAGAGGATTTGAAATTTGAGTGGGATGAGCGAAAAGCTTGGTCTAACGAGAAAAAGCATGGCATCTCGTTTAATGAAGCAGAAACTGTCTTTTACGACGAGGATGCCCGGTTGCTTTACGATACACAGCATTCTTCGGAGGAGGAGCGATACATACTACTAGGTTTAAGCGATTCGCTATCCTTGCTAGTGGTCTGCCATATGTACAAGGATGAGGAAGAAATCATTCGGATTTTCTCGGCTCGTAGGGCAAATAAACAGGAACAGCAACAATATCGGAGCTTTCTAGTATGAAAGATGAATATGATTTCTCCCAATCTGTTAAAAACCCGTATATCAAGAAGCTTGAGAAGCAAGTGACAATCCGGCTTGAAGAGGAAGTCGTCGAATATTTCAAAGGTTTAGCTGAAGAAACAGGCATTTCCTACCAGAGATTAATTAATTTGTATTTGCAGGATTGCGTCAAATTGCAGCGAAAACCTTCCTTGGAGTAGATTCGCGAAGCCTGACAACGCAGAGAAGGGAAAGAGCCTCGTAAAGTTTGGGCACTAAAAAAGCAGTCGATCGCATCACACGATCGACTGCTTTCAAATTAATTCAGGTGTGGACTACATCATTCCCATGCCGCCCATACCACCCATGCCACCCATGCCACCCATGCCGCCCATGCCACCCATGCCACCCATATCAGGCGCACCGCCGCCAGCAGACTTCGGCTCAGGCTTCTCGACAACGAGCGCTTCGGTGGTTAGCACCATGCCCGCGATCGAAGCCGCATCTTGCAGCGCCGATCGCACCACTTTTGCCGGATCGACAATTCCAGAAGCGATTAAGTCTTCATAGGTGTCAGTCAGCGCGTTGTAGCCGACATTGAAGTCCAGACCTCGGACTTTCTCAACGACTACAGAGCCTTCGACACCCGCGTT
>JBBRMC010000967.1:0-1588 GCA_038231055.1 Leptolyngbyales cyanobacterium | reverse complement strand
TCGAACCAGTGACCCCTTCCGTGTGAAGGAAGTGCGCTACCACTGTGCTAATCGCCCGAAGATGTGAATTTGTAGACCTTAAAGCAAGGGCTATTTCCACACGGTTCTGATTATATCACTCTTAGAGTTGTGTTCTGCACAAACCTGTCAGTGAGTCTCGTGTGAGTCTTCAACCCAATTGGTTGACACCTTCTCTCAATTCTCATATAGTACCTGTGTACTAACTGGGTAGATCTGAACGCAAACGGGGACACATCATCGCAGCCCTTCACGCATCAGTATAGAGGAGAAACCAATGACCAGTGTAGAAACCAGACAAACAAAAGCCAAAAAAGAACCGACGATCGCGCATCTAGATTCTGTAGCAACCAGTCCGCAGGTGCCTTCTGCCCCAACTCGATCGCTGGCGCTTGATGGCGGAAATTATGATTTAAAGTTTTGGGATGGAACAGGAATTCCGAAGGCAATTCGATCGATTCGATTTCAGGTTCCCCAAGGTCGCGATGCTGTGCGCTATTCTGACAGCTCACCGCTGATTGAGTTACCTGATGGCACTCGCTATCACTTTGGCACCCAAGCATATAAATATCGCAGACAGCAACAAACGGTTGTTGAAAACAAAGTTGACTTGGCGCGCCTGCATCTCTATGCCTGTTTAGAAGCAGACAGAGCCGTAGAAGATCTGTGTCAGTTCACGCTTCAGCTTCACGTCTCAACACCAGAACCTGCCAAAAGCCAGGAGTCTCTCAGGTCGCAATTAATGGGAGTGCATGAGTTTAAGCGCAATGGCATTCCGTTTCGGGTGACGGTCGATCGTGTTGAGGTTGAGCGAGAAGGATTGGGTTCTTATCGCTACGCGCAACGGCTAGGGCTAATTGCTGAAAATGGCTATACGATCGTGGTTGATATTGGTGGCGGCACTTGGATCACACGATTGATGGATGCTGAAGGCGATGTGATTGATGAGAACGTAATGGATCGTGGTGGAGCCTACGAATTGGCAACCGCCATCAGTTTTGATAAGCGATTATCTAATCTTTTAGGAACGACGGCTGATCCTGCGATCGTGATGGATGGCTTTAAAACAGGGCACAACTACGCTGACACAGGATTGTCTTGGTCGCTGTGGCTTGATGATTATCTTGACCCTTGGTTTAAAGGCATCTTCCAGACGATTAAAGCTCAATATACGCCTTATATGGCGAGGGTAACGAGATTTTTAGTCACAGGTGGCAGCTCTCATTTAATTGCCGAACGGTTGGCGGGTCGCAAATTATTTGCGGTGATGCCCGAACCTCAATTTGCAAATGTGCGCGGTTTATTTCCCATCAATGAAGGATTGCAGCTATGTATGACAACAAAGTGAGACTCAGCGAAGACGTGTTAGAGAAAGCAGAAATGATTGCCTCAGAGTGGGGCTTGAAAAATGCACGAGCCGCGATCGAAGCCGTCTTTCGTAAATATGCCGATGATTACTTATACGGACGAACCAATTTTGGAGGTGGAGACACGATCGTTCCCTTTAGGCAGGTTAACCCGTCAAACGACTGTGACGCTCTAGACGAACTCGATGAGTTGTTGGGGATTT
>JBBRMC010000966.1:0-1588 GCA_038231055.1 Leptolyngbyales cyanobacterium | reverse complement strand
GTCGCTGAAGCGTCCAGCATTAAATGGGGTGAATTGTGTGATTCGAGCAGGCGAGTTTGTTACCCTACTAGGCTTGAACGGGGCAGGAAAATCGACGTTGCTGCGATCGTGGGTGGGCTTAGTGCCGATTCAAAAAGGCACCATTCATATCAATGGAGTTTCGGTCACTTCTAAGACATGGCGGCAGCAACGGGAGATGAGCATTTTGTTTCAAGGCGGCGGTTTGGTGCCTCAACTCACTGCCTTTGAGAATGTGCTGTGTGGTTGTTTGGGGCAGCGATCAACGTGGCAGACCTTGATGGGGTTTCATCGCAGCGATCGTCTGCGCGCCCTACAACTGCTGCAAGAGCTAGGATTAGAGGCTCAAATCCATCAAAAAACTAGCCAACTGAGTGGAGGGCAACGGCAACGAGTCGCCATCGCTCGTGTTTTGATGCAGTCGCCCAAAATTTTACTCGTTGATGAGCCAACAGCAGGATTGGATGTGCTGGCAGCGAAGCAAGTGATGGATATCTTTTCTCACCTGCATCAGCAAGGCATGACGATCGTGTCTGTGTTGCACGAATTGACGCTTGCAGCCGATTATGCCCAGCGAGCGATTGTCTTAAATACAGGGCGTGTAGTTTACGATGGCGCTTGTGATAACTTGCCGAATCATTTCCTTCTGGGCAGTTTATGAAATTTTTTGTGTCTCGCGCCAACCTTGCCTGGTTAAAGTGGCTACTGACTTTAGGGGGGCTGATTCTTCTCTATGGCTGGGCGCTTCAGGGACTCAAAATCAACCTAGAAGCGCTCAACGAGAGTGTGCCGCCCTACACGATCGATTTCATCTCGCGATTGCTGCCTCCAGATTGGTCAGTGATGGATGTCGCCGTCAAGGCGCTAATCGAAACTATTCAAATGTCCCTATGGGGGACGACGATCGGGGCAGTCCTTTCTATCCCGATCGCGCTCCTTTCTGCCCATAATCTCACCCCTAACTGGATTTGTTGGACTGCAAATCTATTGCAAAATATAGTGCGATCAGTGCCCTCGATTGTCCTCGGTCTATTTTTTGTTTCAGCGATAGGGCTAGGGGCACCAGCGGGAACGTTGGCGTTGGGAATCTATACCATTGGCTACTTGGCGAAATTTTATCAAGCAGCGATCGAGTCTGTTGATCCAACCTCTATTGAGTCGCTGCAAGTGAGTAACGCTTCTTGGATACAGATTGCTCAGTATGGAATTTTTCCGCAAGTGCTGCCGCTAGGATTGGGATATACCCTTTATATGTTTGAGTATAATATTCGCTCTGCCTCAGTGCTGGGAGTAGTCGGCGCAGGGGGAATTGGCTTTGAGTTAGTGAATTATATTCGAGGCTTTGAGTACAACAAAGCGACCACGATGATGCTTGTTTTACTAGGGGTTGTCACTGCGATTGATATAGTCAGTAGCCAGTTTCGGCGGCGATTAGACACCTTGTGAGCTAGCGAGAAAATCGAATCTAAGTAGGTAAGTGGACTTAAATGTGAGATGGATGTAGGTTGGGTTAAGGGACGAAACCCAACACCCGCATGGGTTATGCTATCGCTGACCTATCCTACAAATC